>JBKJRG010000690.1:0-9584 GCA_046594805.1 Opitutaceae bacterium
TGTGGGAAAAGGTGAAGCGGCGCTCGACGTTCCCCGCGAGGTAGCCCTTGGTGTCCGCAAAGCGCGCCACATCGAGCCAGAACCGGCCCCACCGCTCGCCGTAACGCGGCGAAGCCAACAGCCGATCCACCACCCGTGCATACGCCTGTGAATTCTGGTCGGCGACAAACCCGTCCATCTCTTCGGGCGTCGGCGGCAGCCCGGTCAAATCATAGGTTACGCGGCGGAGGAGCGTGTAACGGTCGACCGTCGGCGAGGGCACCAGCCCTTTCGCTTCCAACCGAGCCAGCACAAAGGCATCCACGGGCGTCTGCACCCAGGACGCATTCTTCGCCGCCGGCGGGGCCGGCTTCGTCACCGGCTGGAATGCCCAGTGCCGCCGCGCCGCCATCATGTCCATGGCGCGCGCGGGCGCGGCCAAACCACGCGGATCGGGCGCGCCCATTTTTACCCATTGCTCGAGCGCGACAATTTTCTCCGGCGCCAGCTTGCCGCCTTCTTCCGGCGGCGGCATCTGGAGATCCTCGTTGCCGTAACGAATGGCTTCAATCAGCAGGCTCTTCTCGGGGTCGCCGACGACGATCGCTTCACCGGAGCCGCCGCCTTTGCGCAGCGCCTCGCGGGAATCCAGCAGCAGGCTGCCCTTCGATTTGCCCGACTCCGCGCTGTGGCATTTGTAACAGGACTCGACGAGGATCGGGCGGATCTTCGCTTCGAAGAATTCGACCTGTTCGGGCGGCAGATCGTTTCCTGCCGCCTCGGCGGCGAACCCGGCGCCGCTCAGCCCAAACCCGCCGCACAGGATCAACCCGAGTCGCATTCCGCGGCCGGACCGACCAAGGCCGTTTTCTCCGCCGCGCCTCACCCGATCAGCTCCTTCACCACCCGGCCGTGCACATCCGTGAGCCGGAAGTCCCGCCCCGCGTGATGATACGTCAGTTTCTCGTGATCGAATCCCAGCAGTGCGAGAATCGTGGCGTGCAGGTCATGCACGTGCACGGGTTTATCCACCGCCTTGAAACCGAAATCGTCCGTCGCGCCGTACGCCTGGCCCCCGCGGACGCCGCCACCGGCCATCCACATCGTGAACCCGTAATGATTGTGGTCCCGGCCATTTATTTTTCCGGCATTCGCTCCGACGGTCGGCAGCTCGACCGTGGGGGTGCGACCGAATTCACCGCCCCAGATCACCAGGGTGTCTTCCAGCATGCCACGCTGCTTGAGATCCTTGAGCAACGCGCCGATCGCCTGGTCGCTCTCCCGTGCGAGCTTGCGATGGTTATCCTCGATATCGTCATGGGCGTCCCACGGCTGGCCATCCCCGTGCCACGCCTGGACGAAGCGCACGCCTTTTTCGAGCAGCCGCCGCGCGGTCAGGAGCTGCCGGCCTTGCACCGTGTCGCCGTACATCTCGCGCACGGCCGCGGGCTCGCGCGCGATCGCAAAGGCATCCGTCGCCTCCAGCTGCATCCGGTAGGCCAGCTCGTACGATTGAATCCGTGCCTCCAGTTGCGCCTCCTGCTGACGGCGGGCGGCGTGTCGGACATTCAATTGCTGCAGCAGGTCGAGTTGCGCCCGCTGCTCCGGGCGCGTCGTCGCCCCGTTATGAATGTGCTCGATCAACTGCTCGATCTCGGTGTGGGCCGTGTTGATGTAGTTGCCCTGGTAAATCCCGGGGAGGAAACCGCTCTGCCAGTTCTGCGTTTCCTGGATCGGAAAACCACCCGGGCACATCGCGATGAAGCCGGGCAGATTCTGGTTTTCCGATCCGAGCCCGTAGGTCACCCAGGAGCCGAGGCTCGGACGCGGCAATCGCGCATCGCCACAATTCATCAGCATGAGCGAAGGCTCGTGGTTCGGCACATCGGCGTGCATCGAACGAATCACCGCGATGTCGTCGATGCTTTCGGCCACGTGCGGGAACAACTCGCTCACCTCGAGGCCGCTCTGGCCGTATTGCTGGAATTTGAACGGCGAACGGTAGGCGGCGCCGGTTTTCCGCTCCGTTTTCAATTCAAGCGGAATGGGCTTCCCATGCCACTTGGTCAGCTCCGGCTTCGGGTCAAAGGTATCGACCTGCGAGGGTCCGCCATTGGCGAAAATGTGAATGACGCGCTTGGCCTTGACCGGAAAATGTGGCCGGCGCGGTGCCAGCGGGTTGTCCAGGTTCACGGGGTCGGCACGCAACGGCGTGCCCGTCATCGCCGCGAAGCCCAGCGCGCCGAAACCGATCCCGCAGCGATTGAGGAAATCGCGCCGGGTCAGGAATTGGTCCTCGAGGCGAAAGGCGTGCGGCATGGTGGGAGCGGCGCAGCAAACGTGCGCGATTACCCTCTAAAGGAAAGCCGACGCGGCCATCGCGGGAAAGCTCCGAATTCCAGGCTAAACCCGTTGTCGTCTTCAGCTATTTGGGCACTGGGACATGCGCGGCCTGGCGCAAGATTTCCGCCTTTGAAACCTTCAACCGGCCGGCGATCGCGTTGACCCGCACCACCTCCGGTTGGCTCAGCGCGGTGAGCCGCTCCGTGCCGTCGCGGTCAACCCACTTTACGTGGTGGATCTTCTGGCGCGACGCTTTGACCAAATCGCGCAAGAAAGCCTGCTCGTCTTCGGGAATGTCCATGTGCTCCGAGTTGGTGCGCCGGCCGCCAGGAGGTCAAGGCGGTCACGCCCCGCGTCGTCTGACGGTCCGTCGTGCCATCAGCTGCGCCGGGGCGGGGCCTGCGCTTCCATCGACGGACCCCACTCCATGATCGCTCACTTCATGATCCGTTGCGCCGCGCTGTGGTTCGCCCTGGCGGCTGCCAGCGTGGCCGCCACTTCCGTGCAACCGCTCAAGTTCGACTTCGGCACGGGTGCGGCTGCCCCCGGCTACACCCAGGTGCTGCCCGATGCGATTTACACGGCTGGGCGCGGTTTCGGGTTTGAGCCGGGCGGAGCGATGTCGGCCGTCGACCGCGGCGGGGATGCCTTGCGCGGCGATTTTGTCACGAGCACCAAGCCGTTTTATTTCACGGTCCGCGTGCCCATGGAGGGAAATTACCGGGTGACCGTCACGCTGGGCGATGCGCGGGCGGCAGCCACCACCACGATCAAGGCGGAGTTGCGGCGGCTGATGGTCGAGCGGGCGCAAACGGCGGCGGGCGAATTCCGCGACGTCAGCTTCATCGTGAACACGCGCCGGCCCGCGATCGCGGCGACGGGCGGCCTCGAGGCGGGCGCCGTGAAACTGAAAGCCCCGCGCGAAACCACGCAGGAAGCCTGGGCGTGGGACGACGCGTTGACGCTGGAATTCAACGGCACATCGCCGGCGGTCTGCGCGCTCACGATCGAGCCGGTGACCGTGCCGACCATTTTCCTCATCGGCGATTCCACCGTCTGCGACCAGTCGAAGGAACCGTACAACAGCTGGGGGCAGATGTTCACGCGTTTTTTCAAGCCGCAGGTCGCGATCGCCAACCATGGCGAGTCCGGCGAAACCTACCGCGACTCGATCGGCCGCCGCCGGCTCGACAAAATGCTCAGCGTGATGAAACCAGGCGACTGGCTGATCATGCAGTTCGGACACAACGATCAGAAACAGATCGCATCGAAAACGGGAGGGCCTTTCACCACTTACCAGGCGGAGATCAAGCAGCACGTCGACGCCGTGCGTGCCCAGGGCGTCACGCCGATCATCGTTTCCCCGATGGAGCGGCGCGGTTTCGATGAGAGCGGCAAGGCGCGCAGTTCGCTCGGCGACTACGCGGAGGCGGCGCGCCAGGCGGCGACCGAACTGCGCGTGGCGTTCATCGATCTGAATGCGATGAGCAAGCCGCTTTACGAGGCGCTCGGGCCGGAGAGGTCAGCCCTGGCGTTTGCCGCGCCCGGCGGAAGAGTCGACAACACCCATCACAATAACTTCGGAAGCTACCAGCTGGCGAAGTGCGTCGTGCAGGCCATCCGCGAGCAGCAGTTGCCGATCGCCCAATACATCGTCGACGACTTCAAGACGTTCGATCCGGCCAAACCCGACGACCCCGCCGCCTTCGCCGTGCCGTCCAGCGGCGAATTCACCAACGAGCGGCCGCTCGGCGACGAGGCGAACCGATGAACTGCCGGTAGCCACAAGCGTGAGCGAGTGGAAAGTCCCGCGTCCTTAGGGTCACTTCCACTCGCTCACGCTCGTGGCTACGACGAAATGTTTTCCATGAATGCCCCCGCCCTCCTGCGCTGGCGCTCGCGTACTTTGCCATGAACCTCGGCTTTGGCGTTCGCAACTCTGGCCCCGTCCATCCGTCCTTCCGCCAGGCATGTTTCCTTCCGGCTGCGCTCTTCTTCGGTCACTTGAACAGTAGCCGATGATCCGAATACCCTGCCGCCGGATGCCTCTCCTCCCGCGCTGTCGTCCGGCCTGATGGAAACAACGAATGCGCCGTCGCCTTCGAGCGTGTCCAGGGCCGGTCCGGCGCCCGCACCGCCGCGGCACCTTCCGTTCCTCCTCCTGCTTTTTGTCGGCAGCGGGTGTGCCGCGCTAATCTACGAGATCGTCTGGTTTCAATTGCTGCAGCTCGTGATTGGATCGTCGGCGCTTTCGCTCGCCGTGTTGCTGGGTACGTTCATGGGCGGAATGTGCCTGGGCAGCCTGGCGTTGCCGCGATTCGTCTCCGCCACGCGGCATCCCTTGCGCGTGTACGCGCTGCTGGAACTCGGAATCGGGCTCGCGGGCATCGCCGCTCTTTTTGTCGTTCCCGTCATCGGGCGGCTCTACACTTCGCTGGTGGGACATGGCACGCCCGGTCTCTTCCTGCGCGCGCTGGTGTGCGGCGCCTGCCTGCTGCCCCCTACCGTCCTGATGGGGGCGACGCTGCCGGCCGTGGCACGCTGGGTCGAGTCCACGCCGCGCGGTGTTTCGTGGCTGGGGTTTTTCTACGGCGGCAACACCTTCGGCGCAGTCGCGGGCTGTGTGCTCGCGGGCTTTTATCTGCTGCGCGTGCACGACATGGCCACCGCAACGTGGTGCGCGGTCGCGCTCAACCTGCTCGTCGCGCTCATTGCCCTCGGGTTGGCGCGCTCCCCCTCCGCCGGGCGAGCGACGGATGCAACCCTCGCGGCGGCAGCTGCCCCGATCGCGCCCGGAGGAAACCACGTGCTTCTCGCGATCGGCTTCTCCGGCTTGTGCGCCCTCGCCGCGGAAGTGGTCTGGGCCCGGACGCTTTCGCTGCTGCTCGGCGCCACGGTCTACACGTTCTCAATCATCCTGGCGGTGTTCCTGGCGGGATTGGGCATCGGCAGCAGCGTCGGCGCCGCGATGGCGCGCGGAGCGATTCGCCCACGGCTCCTGCTCAGCCTCTGCCAGTTGCTCCAGGCCGCCGCGCTCGCGTGGGCTGCCTATGTCATCGCCATCTCGCTGCCCCAGTGGCCGGTGGACACTTCCATCAAGACCACGGCGTGGATCCGTTTTCAATTCGATGTCGTCCGCTGTGCCTGGGCCATCCTACCCTCCGCCATCCTCTGGGGAGCCAGCTTTCCGCTGGCTCTCGCCAGCCTCGTCCGGCCGGGCCACGACGCGGCCCGGCTCGTGGGCCGCGCCTATGCCGCCAACACTCTCGGCGCCATCGCCGGGGCGGTCGGCGCCAGCCTGTTGCTCATTCCCCGCCTCGGCACCCAGCGCACGCAGCAGGCGCTGATGGCGCTGACCGTTGCGAGTGCGGCCTTGGTATTCTTTCCCCGACGCCTCACCGGGACGCTGGTGGCGCTTGGTTCCGCGGTTGCCGTGTTTTTCCTGTTTCCGGCGCTCCCGCGCATCCCGTGGCAGCTCGTCGCTTACGGCCGGCAAATTGCCACGACCGACTACGGTGCCCACGCGATTTATTTTGGGGAAGGAATGAATTCTTCCGTGGCGGTGTCGGAGACACCCGGCGGCGCGCGGTTCTTCCACGTCAGCGGCAAGACCGAGGCCTCCAGCCTCGAGAAGGACATGCGGCTGCAACGCATGCTCGGCCACCTCCCCGCGCTGCTCCACCCGAATCCGAAATCGGTCCTGATCGTCGGGTGCGGTGCGGGCGTCACGGCCGGGACCTTCGTGCTCTACCCCTCGATCGAGCGCATCGTGATTTGCGACATCGAGCCGCTCATCCCGGGAATCGTGGCGAAATATTTTCACCGCGAAAACCACGGGGTCATTGGCGATCCGCGCGTCGAGGTCATCTACGACGACGCGCGGCACTTCATCGCGACGACCCGGGAGAAATTCGACATCATCACCTCGGATCCGATTCATCCATGGGTGAAGGGTTCGGCCGTCCTCTACTCGCAGGAGTACTTTCAGCTCTGCCAGGACCGGTTGCAGCCGGGCGGCCAGGTCACCCATTGGGTTCCGCTCTACGAATCGGATCGCGCGGTCGTCCAGAGCGAAATTGCCACGTTCTTCTCCGTGTTTCCCCACGGCACCATCTGGGCGAACGACGACGAGGGCGACGGCTACGACACGGTCATGCTCGGCCAGGCCGCGCCGCTCCAGATCGACGTCGACACGCTCCAACGCCGCTTCAATCGCGCGGACCACACTTCGGTCCACGAAACGCTCACCAGCCTGGGCCTGGGCTCCGCGGTCGACCTGCTGTCGACCTACGTCGGCCGGCACGCCGACCTGAAAACCTGGCTCGTCGGCGCGGAAATCAACCACGACCGCAACCTGCGGTTGCAATACCTTGCCGGGCTGCAGCTCAATTCCCACAGCGGCACCGGCACCTACCACGAGATGGTCAAGCACCGCCGGTTTCCCGAGGATCTTTTCCGGGCCACGGAGACGAGCCTCGCTCCGCTGCGGCAGTCGCTGGCAACGCCGCGCCCGACTCCTTGATGCGGGACAAACTGAACCTTACACCGCCGTGACGCGGCCGCTCGAGTCGCCGATGCGCTCGCTCTTGACGCCCATCCGGTCGTTCATGCTGAGGAAGAGATTGCTCATCGGCTGGCTGCCCAGCTTCGCGTAACGTCCGGTCTTCAGCGTGCCGCCGCCGCCGCCGGCGAGGATGATCGGGAGGTTGTCGTGCGTGTGCCGGTTGCCGTCCGAGTTGCCGCAGCCGTAGACGATCATCGAATTGTGCAGCACCGAACGGCCATCGATGTCCTTGGTCTGTTCCAGCTTCTTCAGGAAGCGCGCGAAGCGTTCCATGTAGTAGAGATCGATCTGGCCAATCTTGTCCACCAGGTCGGGGTTGTTGCGATGGTGCGAACAGAAGTGATGTCCCTCCGCGATGCCGATCTGCGGGAAGGCCTTGTTCGAACCGTCACCGGCGAGGAGCAGGCTGGCGACCCGCGTCGAGTCCGTCTGGAAGGACAGTGCGAGCAGATCGTACATCACATCCATGTGATCGCCGTAGTTCAGGGGAATGCCCACCGGGGCGTCCGAACCCGGATCCGGCAAGGGGCCAAAACCCTCGGCACGCTGAATCCGCTGCTCGAGTTCGCGGATGCCCGTCAGGTACTCGTCGAGCTTTTGCTGATCATTGCGACCGAGCTGGCCTTGAAGCGAACGCGCGTCGTCCATCACGAAATCCAGCAATGAGCGCTGGGTTTCCTGCCGCATTTTGAAATTTTTCTGCCGCTCGTCGGGCGCACCGGCCCCGAAGAGCCGCTCGAACACCAGCCGCGGATTGGGCTCGGGCGCCACCGGCGTCGACGCCGAAGCCCAGGAAAGGTTGTACTGGTACGCGCAGGAATAACCGGAGTCGCACCGGCCAGCCTTGCGCACACTGTCGCAGGAAAGCTCGAGCGAGGGAAACCGGGTGAGGTGCCCGATGCGCTGCGCCGCGATCTGATCGACCGAGATGCCGACCTCGATGTCGGTGCCATCGGTCTTGCGGGCGCGTGCGCCCGTGAGGAACGTGGCATTGGCGCGCGCATGATCGCCGGCGCCATCATTGCCCGCCGTCGCATTCTTGTGATCGAGGCCGCCCAAGACTTGGATCGAGCGCTGCAAACCCGCCAGCGGCTGCATGGTCCGGCCAAGGGTGAAGTCAACGCCCTCGCCCGTCGGCCACCAGTTCGCCTGTTGGGCGCCGTTTGGGAAATAAACGAAGGCCATGCGCAGCGGTGCACCCGTGCTCGTTACGCCCAGCGGCGCGGCACTCGTCGTCGACGCCGCGCGCGCGAGGGGGCGCAGGGCCGATTCAAAGACGGGCAGCGCCACGCACGCACCGAGCCCGCGCAGGAACTGCCGGCGATTCAGGGCGGAATGACGTTCCGCGGCGAGGTCAGGGGAACGGGAGGCGGAGGCGCGACGGGAGTTCATGGGGGAAGGGCGGCGACGTTGCGGGGCTAAATTGAGTCAGTTCCTAATCGATGAGAAGATTCCTGGCGAGCGGATATCGGTGTCGAGTTGCGACGTGGGGAGCTTCAAGGTGCCGTGACGGCTACACCGGGATTGGCGGCCAGCGTGCGTTGTTTCTGGAATGCAGCGGACTCGACCACTCCCATGAGGAGCACGGACATTTTTCCGCCTTCGCGTTCCAACGCGGCCGCGATCTCGTCCACCGTGTGCGAGTCGTAGTGCTCCAGCCCGCGACCCAGTGCGTAGGTGAGGAGCTTTTCGGTCAGGCAGCGGTAGACGTCCATACGACGTTCGGTGGCCAGGACCTTCTTCAACTCGCGTACGTTCGCGAAGGTTTCCCCGGTGATCAGCTTGCCCGCCGGCTCGATGGGTTGCTGGGCCTCGGTGTCACGCCAGGCGCCCATGGCGTTGAAGTTCTCCATCGCCAAGCCGAGCGGATCCATCCGCTCGTGGCAGGAGCTGCAAAGCTGGTTCGCCCGATGAACGGCCAGCATCTCGCTCAGCTTCGGCTCGCGGTCCTTGAATTCCTTTTTCGCTTCCTCGAGGTCCGGCACGTCCGGCGGCGGCGGGGGCGGCGGGGTGCCGAGCACGTTTTCCAGGATGAACAGGCCGCGCTTCACCGGGGACGTGCGCGTGGGGTTCGATGTGACCGCGAGGATCGTGCCCTGGGTCAAAATGCCCCCGCGCGGGCTGTCGGGCGGCAACGTTACCCGCCGCAACTGTTCGCCCGTGACATCCGGAATGCCGTAGTGGCCCGCGAGCTTCTCGTTCAGGAACGCATAATCGCTGTCGATCAACTCCAGGACGCTGCGATCCTCGCGGATCACGTGTTCAAAATAAGTCTCGGTCTCGCTGCGCATGAGCTTCCGGAAGGCGCTGTCGAACTCGATGCGACCATCCCGATTTCGCACTGCATTCGGGCCCATGACAATGCGGGCGTTGATCGGCACGAACTCGACGTCGCGCGCCTGCAGCCACTGGCCGGTGAAATTCCGCACGAAGGACTGCGCGCGCGGGTCCTTCAGCATCCGGTCGACCTGGGCCCCTTGCTGGCGCCGCAACTCGCCCTGCCCGGCCAGGCGGAAGAGCTCCTCGTCGGGCATCGTCGACCAGAATAAATACGAAAGCCGCGAGGCGAGCGCATATTCGTCCACCAGGGCAAACGGCTGTTTTCCGGAACCGGGCAGCGGCTCCTCGACCCGGAAGAGGAAGCGCGGGGACGCGAGCACCGCCATCAAAGCGCGGCCCACGCCTTCCTCGAAGGTCT
>JBKJRG010000891.1:0-7276 GCA_046594805.1 Opitutaceae bacterium
AGATAAGGCGTAAAACTTTCTTGCTGAGAGCTGTGCGTCGCTCGGTATCGGGGTATCGAACACGCATGATCTGCCGGGAGAGCCGGCGCATTTGGGTGAGGATCTTTTTGGCGCGCCGATGCTCCGCAATGGCCTTTTGCAGCCAGTCGGCCTGTGCCTCCGAGAGGGCGAGGCTGACGGTTTTGGCCTTCACCTTGGTGGACCAGGTGAAACGCGTCCCCGGTTGCCCGGCCGGACGGCGGTAGACGGAACCATCGCTGAGGTAGCCGATGAGCGCGAGATTTTGGCGCAACGCCGCATAGCGGGTTTCCAGTTGGGCGAGGCGGGGCGAGGGCATGGGCTGGATTTTATTCCATTAAGGGCTCGCCGCGTCAAGTATGACCGTATACATACGGCCTATGGACGGATTCACCCCTTATTTTCCCCAACTGCGCGCCCAATGCGCCCCGATGGGTACACCGCTCCGCCGCATCGGCGCGGCGACCGAGTCGCTGACCGGTTTGTCCGCGTTGTTCCGGCGCTACTTCGCCGGCCTGCTCGTGCCGGCAAAAAGGGGCGCCGGTAGCCGGCAGCGGCAGTTGCCGCGCGTGGCGGTGTTCTGGGCTTTCCTCGGCCAGGTGCTCTTGCGCGGCGCGAGCTGCCGATGGGCCTTGTCTCGACTGCAGGCCGATGCGGTCGCCCGCGGTCATCAACCTCCAGCCGACTCGACCAGCGCTTACTGCCAGGCGCGCGTCGCCCTGCCCCTCTCCTGGTTGCAGACTTTGTTCGCCGCGTTGAGCCGATGGTTCGAGCCACGGGGCCAAGGTCACTGGTACGGCCGCACCGTGCGGCTCATCGATGCGACCGGTTTCTCCATGCCAGATACGCTCAAGAACCGCCAACGCTGGCCGTACGCCGGCAGGCAAAAACCGGGATGTGGTTTTCCGACCGGTAAACTCGTCGGCTTGTTCTGCCTGCATACCGGCCGCCTGATGGCCTTTGCCGAGAGCTCATGGAAAAGTCATGATTTGCCCCTCGCTCGACGGCTGCTGCGTTGGTTGCGCCCGGGGAACGTACTGGTGGCGGATCGGGCTTATTGCGGCTGGCTTTTTCTCGTGCAGCTCCTCGCCGGGAAAATCGACTTTGTGATCCGACTCCATCAAGCCCGCCCCGTGCGCTCGAGACGGCGTTCCTGGTGGGAAGCCTGGCAGAAACCCCAGCGCCCGCCCGAGCAATCGCGGCGCGCCTGGCAACGACGGCCGCAGGAACTGATGGTTCGGCTGGTCCGCTTTCAGGTGCAAACGCGTGGGTTCCGCACCCAATACGTGACCGTCGTCACTTCACTCCTGGATGAAAAGCTTTTCCCCAACGCGGCCATTGCCGCACTGTATGCGCGTCGCTGGCAGGTCGAACTCCACTACCGCCAGATCAAAACCAATCTTTCGCTCGATGTCTTGCGCGGACTGACCCCGGCCATGATCGAGCGCGAACTGTGGATGCACGCGATTGCCTACAATTTGGTTCGGGCGTTGGTCCTCGAGGCCGCCCTCAGCCATGACGTGCCGATCGAGCGACTCAGCTTCAAGGGCACACTCGACGCCCTGCAGGCTTGGGCCGATCGAGCCCGGCGCGGCGGTCGGCGCCACGCGCGGCGTGCCCTGCTGGCGCGCATCGCCAACGATCAAGTGCCGCTGCGCCCTGGCCGGCGCGAGCCCCGGGCGCGAAAACGACGACCCAAAGATTATCAGCTCCTGAACCGGCCTCGCAAACTAATGCGCATATCCGTTTCCAGGAGACTACGATGACCTTCCATTTTCGGGTTCACTCGGGCCTTATCTTAGCGCCATTCAAACCTGACCCCTGCTATGAGTCTGGAAAAGGGGGAGCCGATTCAGGCGTCGCGACCGAACCGTCACTCCGCGACTGCACCGGCAGTCGCGGAGGACAGGCGTCAAAACGATTTCGTCAGCTCGAGCGTCCAGGTCCGTCCAACGGCGAGACTGCCGGTGACGCCGGGGCTGTAACCGAACGAACCCGACGCCAGCGGCGGGGCGACGTTGGTCACATTGACCACGCCGAGGCGCACCTTGGTCCGGCGCAGCGCTTCGCGGGCGTTGGCCCCGAACTGGTAACCCACCGAGGCGTTGTAGGTGAGCGTCTCCGCCATGACATACCGGTAGACGTGCACTCCCCCGGTGAATTGCTTGGCGAGGTAGCTGGGCCGGCCGAGCGACTCGTAGATCGCCGCGGTGGTCGTCGCCCCCGCATCTGTGGTTTCGCCGGCGTAATAGGCGCCCAGCGAGCCCGACCAACTGCCATTACGCCAGCCCACCGTGCTTGTCCCGCGCCAGCGCGCCGCCCCGTTGACGTTGAGGCTGTTTGTCTCGATCGGCGGCAGATTGTTGGGCAGAAGCGTGTTCTTCGTGGTCATGAGGTAGGACCAGTCGGAATTTACCGTGAAGTTGCCGAATCGCGTCCTCGGCACGACGTAGTTGAGCCCGAAGTCCCAGCCCTCATCGAAACTGGTCGCCAGATTCACAAAAGGCGTGTTGTCGGAGAAAAGCCTCCCGACCGGCGCCTGGCGGTTGTTCGGATTCCTGGCATTGTAGGCCGCGAACACAGCGATGTCCGCCGCAGTCGGGGCGTAGCGGATGATGTCGGGGTCGCCCTTGTAGTTCGCCGTGCCGCTGCCCAGGTCGATGGATTCGATCGACTTGCCGGCCGCAAGCTGGTCCCTGACGTAGCCTTGGAGGAGCGTGGTGTCGCTATTGGCCACCTGGGTGGAGCTGCGCTGGCCCACCAGGTCGGAACGGGTGATTTTCCAATAGTCCGCCGTTACGCTGAGCCCCTTGACCAAGGGTACATCGAACACGACACCCCAGGTCCGGCCTTCGGATTCGGTCGGCTTGAGCGCGGGGTTGCCACCGAAGTAATTGCGGATCGGATAGGCTCCCTCGGCGGTCACCGGGTTGCGGTAAAGATCGATGTTGCCTGCGCCCGCAGTGGTGGTCCAGCGCGGGGTGGTGTAGAGAGCGGCCAGACTCGGGGCCATGAAGCCCTCGTTGTAGGAGCCGCGCACCATGACCTGCGGAATCGGCCGCCAGTTCGCGCCGAACTTGGGCTTGGTCGTGTTGCCGAAGTCGCTGTACTGTTCGTGCCGGGCCGAGGCCGAGAGTTCGAACGTGTTCATCAGCGGAATTTTGTTCTTCGGGGCGACCAGGGGCAGAACCCCTTCCACGTAAAAGCTGGTCACCCGGCGATCACCCCGGACGTCGGGCCGCGGCGGATGGAGGAGGAAGTCGTTATTCAGCGGGTCGAGACCCGCGCTGGCGGGATTGTCGCCGCTAAACGGAGGGCGGAGATCCTTCAGGTCCTCCCGACGAAATTCGGCGCCGGTAGCCACGCTGACATCGCCGCTCCACAGCGTCAGCAGCCGGCCGCTGGCGCGGAGGTCCGCACTGGCGAGTTTGCTTTCGGCGTTGCGGGAGAACGTGTCGGAGAATCCGTCCACCACCGCCTTGGGATTCGTGTAGGGCTGGTCGGCGACGACCGCGCTACCCTGCACCTTGAACGTGTAGCCGAAGGGATTGTAGGCCGACGCGTCAGTCCGCGCCACCGCCTGCTGGAAGAGGCTCTCGCGGACATTCGGGTAGCCGTTATCCTTGCCCTTGACGCGATTGAAGAAGCCGGCGGCTTCCCATTTCCAGTCGTTGCCCAGCTTGCCCTTGAGCCCGGCCGCAAGGCGGATGACATCAGCCTCCGTCTCGATGGACTCCTTCTCCAGGTCGCGAATCGTCATGGCCGTCAGGCCGACCGTGCGGGGTGCACCGACCAGGCGGGCAGTGCCGCCCGGGCCGGGAGCGCCAGCGACATCGTAGAACTTGGACCCATACGGATTGTAAGGATTGTCGATCGACATAACCGCGACCGAGTCCGTGTTGGGTGCGTTCAACGGCACCGGCTGGCGCTTCATCGTTGACTTGGACTTGTAATAGGAGAGGTCGCCGAAGGCCGTTATCCGGGGATTGAGGTCGTATTCCAGCGTGACAAACGAATTCGCCCGCTGGGTCCGCGGCGAGGCCATGCCGAACTGGTTGAGATCGATAAAGAATTCAGGGCTGCCCGCGCGCGTCGGCGCGACCGTGGTGAGGGCCGGGGCCCCGTTGACCAGGCGGAAGAAGTTATTGGCCGTGCTGGTCCCAACGCGGAACGTGGGATAGTAACCGCGGTTCGTGCGCTGATCAAAGGCGCTGCCCGGCGCATTGAAGGGCGCGGGCGCGCGCGACGAATTGTCCGACGTGGCGGAAAAGCTGCGGTCACCCAGAAAAATCGCCTCGCGAAACAGGTACTCCGCCGTGGCGACCACCCGACCGCGGCCACCTGCGAAGCTCCGGCCGAAGCTCACGGAAGCTTGGCTAAAGTTGCCGCCACTGCCTTCCGGGTCACCGTAACGCAGAATAACTTCCGTCCCGGTAAAAGCGCGGCGCATGATGTAATTGACGACGCCACCCACAGCGTCCGAGCCGTAAATCGCCGAGGCACCATCGCGCAGTACTTCGACGCGATCAATGCCCTGCGTCGGCAGCTGGTTGATGTTGACCGCCTGGGACAGGCCCGCCGTCATCGGGTTGATCGCCATGCGCCGCCCGTCCACCAGGATCAGCGTGCCGGTGGAGCCCAAGTTGCGCAGATTGATATTGGCGTTGTCGCCGCGCGCCCCGGATGAACCCAGGCGCGTTTCGTTTTCGGGCAAATTGGTTACCTGCGGCAGCGAGGTGAGCAAATCCACCGGGGTAAAAGCCATGCGCGCATTGATGGCGTCCATGTTGAGGACCGTCACCGGCACGATCTTCTCCATGTCCAAGCGCAGGATGTTCGAGCCGGTAACGACGAAGCGCTGCAGGGAGACCACGTCCTTGTCTGCTGTGGATGCCGGGCGCACCGGACCAGTGTTGTCCGCCGCGCGGCCAGCGGTCGTCAACGCGAGGAATAAAGCAGCGGCGAAAACGCCCGCGCTGCGGGTAGCAGCAGATCGCGGCAGGCATCGTGCTATTTCAGGGTTATTAGTCATGGATGGGTGTATTGCGGTTGAAAAAACTGATGCCGAATCGCTGAAAGAGAACCGGGCGCGCGATTGCAGTCCGGCCGGCGGCGCTGGGGAAAGGTTGAGCTTCCATTTGGCGCATGCTCACGGCCGCCGCAGCTCGGCGGGAAGTTCTGGGATTTGGGCGACGACGACTTCGCCTGACTTTCGAATGATGCCATAAAAATACTTCCCGTCCACCGCGACGCCCTGCCCCGCGCCCCGCGGTTTCCAGCGGCGGATCTCTTTCGCGACCAGAACGCAGCGTAATCCAAAGATCACATTGCCCGGAATCGCGCACGGGGGGATTTCCAACGGCGGATCCGTTTCGCAACAGACCCGTGCTTCATAATCTCAAGCCTCAGCTCACTCGCCCAATCCCGAATTGATCCCCGTTCCGCACCGGCTTGGCACCGGCGAAGTGGATTTCGACCAGCTTCTCACTGTGTACGGCCGCGCCGGTTTCGTCCGTCAGTTTCGCGACGATCTTCCGCGTGGCGACATCGATCACCTCGCCGCTCGAGGGATAGGCCAGCTTGCCGTCGAGGCTGAATGTGATCCAACCTGGATCGTCACGCAGTTCGACGCTCGCGACCTGTTTCGGCGGCATCACCGTCGCGTCAAAAATGTGCATCCGCTGGTTCGGCCCGTCGCACACCCAGAGTTGCTTTTCGTCCGGCGTGAGCCCGACGCCGTGGCTCGGGCAACCGTGGCGCTTCGGCACGCCGATAGTGAATCCCTGCACCTCGACGCGATGCAGTTTCTTGCCCGTGACGAGATCGCCGACCTCGAAACCGAGGAGACCGTTTACGTTCACGAAACAGAGCGTCCCCTTCCCGTTAACCGTAAACGGCCGGATGGCGGCGCTGAAAGGACCGACCTCGCTGATGATCGTGTGCGTGGCGGTGTCGGCAACGCGAAGCAACGGCGACTTGAGGCCGGCGAGGTAGGCGTGCTTGCCGTCGATCCCGTAAATCGTGTTGTGCGCGCTGGCTTGAATATCGATCCGCTTGATGATGTCGCCGGTGAGCGCCTGGACGACGTACCAGAAGTCCTTTTCGAGCGACGGGAGGTACATCACCTTGCCATCGGGCGACAGCGCCATGCGATCGCAGCCGCCTTCGTAGGCCTTTTCCCACACAATCTTTTCCGTGAGCAGATCAATGCAGGTCACGAACTGCAGGGTGCTCACGTAGATCCGCCCCGTGGCGGCGCTCGCGGCGACACCCTTTACATTGAGGGGCTTGCCGTCCGCTCCGAGTCCGCGCGCGGGGATGCGTTTGACGAACGCGTGGTCGCGATCAATGTCGAACACGAGAACACCGTGGCCGCCGCGCTCCAGGTAGTTGCGGATGCCCGGTACGGCAACGTAGAGCAGGCGACGCTCACCGGGCCGGGCTGCGGCGGCGCGCGCGGAGGCGAGGAGACCCCCGCTGCACAGCGCGGCAGCGAAAGTCGAGCGGAGGAAGTCACGACGGGATTGGGGAGGTAACATATTCATCTGGCAGGGGGTGGGCGTAACTTGGGGAAGCTCTACTGATAGGAAATCCGATTTTCAGGGGTCGGGCCGGGAGGGGGAAAATTCATAAAATCAGACCCCCTGCAACTTAGCCACCCAAAGGAAAAATAGGCGCTAAAGCCCTCGCACGCTCAGGATGTCGGCATCCTCGGCGACCACCGGCCAGATTCGAGGCCGAATTTGACTGACCGAGGGGCTTTTCGTTCTAGACCGTCACGGGCCGAGACAGGCCTCCGGCTCACTCGCTGTCAACAGGCGAGTTGAGACTGTCATTCTGGCGCGTCGGGCTGAAGGTGGCCGTCGTCCGGCTGGTTTGGGCCGGTGCTGGCAGGCCAGAACACCGGATCGCTTCGTGGCGGGGCTGCGGATACAGCAGGCGGGGCAGCCAAAACGGGTTAGGTTGCGGATATTGATATTTGCTGCTGGAGCCGCTGCGCCCGCGACGCGCACCAAGGACCACATCTATCACGTCTTCCCGTCTTCCCGCGCAACGTCCCCGCCCGCCGCCGCGGCGAACTCCTCGGCCGCGCCATCCGCACCGCCCGTTATCGGCTCGTCGAATGGAAAAAAATCGGCGCGCCCGCCGCCACCGCCGACCTCGAACTCTACGACTACGAGACCGACCCCATCGAAACAAAGAACCTCGCCGCCACCCAACCCGAGGTCGTCGCCGAGCTCCGCGCGATGCTCGCCCG
>JBKJRG010000085.1:0-2929 GCA_046594805.1 Opitutaceae bacterium
GCGGCGCGCGCGAGGTGCGCCGAGCCCGTTGCGAGGAGCGGCTGAAGGCGGCGCTGCGTGCAGTTGGACAATCGCAGGCGGACCCGGCAGCCGAGCCCAAGAGCGCGCCGTGGAAAGTCGCCGTCGCCGCCTGGATGAAACAAAACACCGAGGCGTCGAACGGCTGGTTGGCGGAACGCCTGGCGATGGGGAGCGCGTCACGCGTGAGCCAGGTCACTGCGGTCGTCGCGCGGCAGCCAGACTCGCACGCCGCGCAAATCTTGGGGCGGTTGAGTGATAAATTAGCAACCTGACCCGGTAGACTCGGCCGACCCGGTAGACTCGGCCAGTTTGCTTTGCGTGGTCACCTGCGGGTGGCGCACGCCCAGGAAAAGACGGGCGCGATTATCGAGGAATGAAATCTGATCGTTCAGATAGTAGGAGTTGGACTCCGAAATGCTCGAGTTGCGGCGCACGAGGGGCTTGCCCGCGAGCAAGGGCCGCAGCGACAGATCCCGGTCGGCGGCCGCTGCCGGCATCGAAGCGTTTTGTTTTTTTGCGACAGGCGCCGCACCGCGCGGCAACCAGCCGGGTTGGACGCACCCGGCGAGAAAATCCGAACAACTTGCCACCGGAAGCGCCGGTTGGACGTCACCGCTGACTCGCGTCCCAAGCCGATGTTCAGCAGACGCGCCCGCGGCGCATGGCCACCGCGTGCCCCGGGGGTGATGGGCCGACCCAGCGTTCATCCGCGGGTTCCGAAGAAAGCTGATAGCGCGTGTCGGTCGAAAGCCGGAAACGATCCGTCTGGTTATCGATGCTGCCGTGGACCAGCGTCATGTTAAAAATCACGGCGTCACCCATGCGGAATTCCGGGGCCGTCAGCCAGCGGCCGCCGAGGCTCTGTTGCAGGGCGGGGGCGTTTTTGGAAAGCGTGCCGTCCCACCATTTTTTGCCCGAGGCGTAGTCGGTGGCATCCTCGCGATTGGTGCAGTAGTCGTCCACATCACGCGCGAGGTAGGATTGGAGTTGCGCGCCTTTTTTATGCGAACCCTCGAGCACGAGCAGACCGCCGAGTTCCAGGCTGACATCGCCCAGCGGCACCCAGGTGGTATAGAGGTCATGCGTGCCGCGGCCCATGTAAACGAGATCGCAGTGAATGGGGCTGCCGAGGCCGGAACCTTTCGTGCGGAACCAGATGAAGTCGAAGTGCCGCACCGGGCCGCCGAGAAAGGCCTGAAAGAAATCGAGGATGCGTGGCCCGAAGACGAGGTCCCGCAACAACGGGTCGTGCTGGTCGAGCGGGTTACCCATGGCGCGCCCGACCTCGCGGCCGTCGAAGCGGACCTCGTCGGGCGGGGTGCCGGGCTTGAGAAAGCCGAGACGGGCGAGCTGGCTGGTGATGGAATCGCGCACGGCCTGGATTTTTTCCCGGGTCCAGAATTCGCGCAGATAAAGATAGCCGTCGTGCTCCATGCGGCGGTGGAGCAGGGCGACGTCCTCGCCGGCCGGTGTCTCGGGGAGGAAGCCGAATTTGTCCGAACCGAGGTCGAGCGGCATGCCGTGGGCGCAGAGCCGCGAGGGGAGGGCAGGAGCGGGCGGGGCGGTGAAAGTCATTGCGCAGCGGGGATGACGACCGGGCGAGTCAGGGCGAAAGGGATTTGCCGCACAAGGAAAAATCGTTTTAGCAAACATCCGCTAAGCGTCATTCGCGGCGTCGCTGGAGCCGGCGCTTGCCTCGCCGGACGAATGCCGCCACCCCAATGGCAGCAGCAACCTTCATGGCCAAATCCGCCCGCAAATCCCGCAGTCGCGCGACCGTGCAAAACATCGCCGACCATGCCGGCGTTTCCATCGGCGCGGTTTCCTCGGTGCTGAACAACCGGCACGTGGAGCGGCGCATCTCGCAGCAGACCGTGGATAAAATCCGCGCGGCCTCGGCCAAGCTCGGGTATCTGCCCAATATCAGCGCGCGGCGCCTGCGGAGCGGCACAGGCCAGAAGCACAACATCGTCCTCGCCTTCATCACGAGCTACGAGGCGCCGCTCAGCCTCGCCAGCCATTTGATCAAGGGGCTGCACGATGCGGTGAGCGAGGGCGGGCGCGGAGTGGCGGGGATGTCGTTTTCCCTGATGGTGGAAATGTTTTCCGCCGGGCAGCTGCGCCGCATGCCAGGCCTGCTGACGGGCGATCATTTCAACGCGGCGATCATCACCAACACCACCCCCGAGGATGATCAGTTTCTCAACCGTTCGCATCTGCCGTTCCCGGTCGTGCTCGTGAACCGCGCCATCCCCCGCTACTCGTGCGTGGTTGAGGATCCCGAGGCAGGCGGGCGGGCGGCGGCCGTCCTGTTTCAAGCCCGACGCAGAAACCTCGCGGTCTTGCACGGCAGTCCGCTCACTCAGACCACCCAGGGCCGCGTGGATAGTTTCATGAAGGCGGTCGCGGGCCAGTTCGGCCGTCCGGCCCAGGAAATTGTCGCCGGACAGTTGTCCGAGATGGCGGCCTACGACGCGATGATCGGTTATCTGGATAACGGCGGGCGGATCGACGGACTCTACACGGTCACCGACAGCATGGCGCTGGGCGCCTATCACGCGATCAAGGAAAAGGGCCGGAGCATCCCGGGCGACATCGCGGTCGTGGGCGTGGGCGACTACGACATCTCGGCTTTTTTTGATCCGCCCCTCTCCGTCGTGGGCGTGGAGCGGGGCGAGTTTGGAAAGGAAGCCAGCCGCCTGCTGCTGCGGCAACTGGCGCACGGCGGCCTTCCTCCGCTCAAAGTGGAGATCCCCGTGGAGCCGGTGCTGCGCGCATCGACCGCGCGCGGCTGAGCCGTATCTATTCAGTCCGACGTAGGTCAGCGCGCTTGCGCGCGCTCTGGAAAGCGCTCGCAAGCGAGCTGGCCTACGGGGTCACCTTTCAGTATTCAAAAGCACGAGGAGAT
>JBKJRG010000142.1:0-2871 GCA_046594805.1 Opitutaceae bacterium
GACGCGCACCGCGTGTCCACGCTGATTCACACCGACATCGGCACCGACGGCATGTTGACCGGGCCCAATTTTCCGGCGCAAGTGGCGATGCTCACCGCGGGCAAATTCAACGTGATCGCGAGTGGCGGCGTCAGCCGGCGCGAAGACGTAGTCAAGCTGACAGAGCTCGCGCGCCGTTACGCCAACCTGGAGGGGGTGATCGTCGGCAAGGCGCTTTACGAAAAGCGCGTCGAGCTGCCGGATCTGCTGGCTGTGGCGGCGAGCTCCTAAGCTAGCCGCCGGTGATTTTCTCCGCGATTTCCTCGAGCGGATAGGTGACGATCTCCGCGAGGGTGGGGTGGTACCACGGCGCGCGCAGCAAGTCGAAGACCGTGGCGCGCATCGCGAGCGGACCGCTGAAGCAATGAATGAGTTCGCCCGCGTCCTTGCCTACGATTTCAGCGCCCAGAATCCGCCCCCGCTTCGGCTCGGCCATTACCTTCACGTACCCGTAATTGGCATCCATCAGGATCGACTTGCCGTGGTCGTTGAAGGGATAGCTCGCGCAGAGATAAGGCACGCCGGCTGAGTCCAGCTCGCGCTCGAGCCGTCCGATGGTGGCGAGTTGAGGATCGGTGAACACAACGTTGAGCAAGAGCGCATAGTCGATCGGCTTCAGCTTTTTCACCCCGGCCGCGTGGCGGGCGGCCAGCTCGGCCTGCTGGATGGCGACGTGGACAATTTCCACCGGCCCGGAGCAGTCGCCGGCCGCGTAAATATGGGGCGCGCTCGTTTGCTGCCAGCGATTGATGATGACCTGGCCATTCGAGCGCGTGTCCACGCCGGCTGCCGCAAGATTCAGCGCCGCGGTGTTCGGTTCGCGCCCCAGCGCATTGAACAGGTGAGCCGCGCGCCGGCGGAAGGTCTTTCCGTCGTGGTTGAATTCGACGACGAAGCCCCGCCGGTCGTGCGCCACGCGCTGAAGATCCGTGCCGGCGAAGAGCTCGATGCCTTCATCCACAAACGCCTTTTGCACCACGCTGGAAGCGGCCGGCGAGTGGTCGCGCAGGATGTTCGGACTGCGCTGCACCAGGGTGACCCGGGTGCCGATGCGATTGAGGAACTGGGCCAGCTCGCAGGCTACAATTCCACCCCCGAGTACGATAGCGCTGGGTGGGACGAAATCGAGGTCAAGGACGTCGTCGCTCGTCCAGCATTTAACTCCCGCCAGACCCGGCACGGGCGGTACGCTCACTTTCGAGCCGGTCCCGATCAGAAAATGCCGGCCGCGGAGCGTGCGGCCCTCGGAAAGCTCGATGGTCCGCGCATCCAGGAAACGCGCCTGCGCCCGGATCAGATCGAAACGGCCGGCGGCGAGCGCCTGGGCGCGGTAATCGGCGAATTCGCCGATGATCTTTTTTTTGCGCGCGTGGATCGCCTTCATGTCCGCGCAGGCGGAAGGGATCTTCAGTCCGAAGGTCTTGCCCTTCTGGGCGAGGTGCAGCACCTCCGCCATATAGAGCAGCGTCTTTGACGGCATGCAGCCGCGCAGGATGCAGAGTCCGCCCAGCTCGCGGGCTCCGTCGACCACTGCCGTCTTTAACCCGAGGCCCACCGCCACGCGCGCGGCATTGAACCCGGCGCTGCCGCCGCCGAGTACGATAAAATCGTAATCGGTTTTGGGTTTTGAATTTTGAGTTTTGGGTTTGGCGCTCACGTAGATTAGTAGCGCAGGCGTCTCGCCTGCATAAAGCCCGACCGCAGGCGGGACGCCGGCGCGACTCTTGGCTCGGCCGGGCTCACCGGCCGCGCCCAAACAGCATGATGTGGATCGTCTTGAGCACGATCGTGGCGTCGAGACCGAAGGAGAAGTGGCGGATGTAGTAGAGGTCGTACTCCAGTTTGCGCAGGGTATCGGCCTGGTTCGCGCCGTACGGATAGTTTACCTGCGCCCAGCCGGTGATG
This sequence comes from Opitutaceae bacterium, assembly GCA_046594805.1. Classification (GTDB taxonomy): domain Bacteria; phylum Verrucomicrobiota; class Verrucomicrobiia; order Opitutales; family Opitutaceae; genus ER46. The sequence goes on from JBKJRG010000142.1 coordinate 1,945, forward strand.
CCGGGCTTCACCAGGTGCCGGAAGTGGTAGCAGGGAATCTCCTGCTCGTAACTTTCCACGAGCCGATCCCACTCGGCGCGCGGGCCGATCAAGCTCATTTCTCCGCGGAGCACGTTCCAGAGCTGGGGCAGCTCATCGAGTCGCATGGCCCGAAGGACGCGGCCGACCGCGGTTATCCGCGAGTCGCCCGGGCGAGTATAGGGCTCGTCCGCGCTCTGCGCCGCGCGCATGGTGCGCAGCTTGAAAAGCCGGAACGGCGCATGATTTTTCCCTACGCGAGTCTGGGCAAAAAAGATCGAGCCGCGGTCGTTGAGCCAGATGACGAGCCCGGCCAGGGTGATGAGGGGGGCGGCGAGCAGAAGGCCCAGGATGGCGAGCACGACGTCGCTCGCGCGCTTGATGCGCTCGAACACGGGTTCGCGCGCGATTTGAAACCCTTCCTGGAAAAGCCACGTCTGGTTGAGGCGATAGAGCGGTATCTTGCGCCAGTAAACCTGATGAAACAGCTCCAGCGTGTACGTCGGCACGCCGGCGAAGTACAGTTGCACCAGCCGGCGGGAAAGGTCGGGGCTCAACTCGCGCGCCGATTCCCGCAGCACGATCGCCTCGACCGCGATGCGACCCTGCTGCAAATCCTCCAGGACCGAGTGAAAAGGCCGCAGGGCCAGCGGGTCGGCCCCGGGGCTGGCGAACGGCGCGGCGGATTGCTCGGTGATGACGGAATAGATCACGTTTTGCGTCGTCTTCATCTTCGCCGCCTCTTCGCGGAATGTGGCGCAGCTTTCGCGATCCCCGAGGAAAACGAGGCTGCGCTCCCCGCGGCTGGCCAGCACCCGTAGGTAAATCAGGCGCCGGTAGAACAGCGTGAGCGGAATGAGGGCGACGAAGCTCAAGGCGATCACCAGCCGGCTGGATTGCAGGGGGTAG
>JBKJRG010000213.1:0-12216 GCA_046594805.1 Opitutaceae bacterium
CAGTTCAACGCCTTCCCGAAGGCGTACACGGATGACGAAGAGAAATTTTATCTCAACCGCGGCGGCGTTCCGCCCTGGGTCGATTCCTACAAGGTTGCCGCGCACCGTCGGGACAACCCGAGCCAATGGAAAGAGGATGTCGAACTCTTCTCCCGCCAGCGCCTGACGTCGGATCAGCAAATCGAGGAGAACATCATCGCGGCTTATGTCATGGCGAACACGCGCGTCACGCGTCAGATCTCCATCCTGACGGGCGTGCGCATGGAGGACACCCGCGTGCAAGGCGAAGGTCCGCTGAACTTTGTCTCGCCGGAGGAAGCGGCCCGTCGCACCGCCTGGGTGGGACCGATTAATGATGCCGAGCAGATCCGCCGCAATGTGGCGCAGTATAGCGGCCGCACCAAGGCCAAGGGTGACTACCGCTTCTTCCTGCCGGGCGTGCACCTAAAATATCAGCCTACGCAGGGCTTGGTGACGCGCCTCAGCTGGTCCACGGGCGTCGGCCGTCCTCCGTTCGGCAACATCATCCCGAACCTTGCGGTCAATGACGCGGGTCAGACGATCACCGTCACCAACCCGAATCTGAAGCCGCAGTACGCCCGCAACTTGGATTTCAGCGGTGAGTACTACTTCAACCCGCAGGGCATGATTTCGTTCGGCGCCTTCCAGAAGAAGATCGCCGATTACATCCAGAGCGACAGCAGCCAGTTCGTCAGCACCGGCCAGAACAACGGTTACGACGGCCAGTATGCCGGCTACCGGATCAACACCTCGACCAACAGCGGCTATGCCCAGATCCGCGGTCTCGAGTTCAACTACCAGCAGCAGCTGGTCTTCCTGCCCGGCTGGGCCCGTGGTCTCGGCGTCTATATGAACGCGACCAAGCTCTGGACCAAGGGACAGAACTCAGCCTTTGTCACCGGTCCCGGCAGCAGCGCCGGCGGCACGCTCGCCGGCTTCCTCGACCTCACCGGCAATCTCGGCCTGAGCTTCCGCGGGTATGGCTTCGACCTGCGCCTGCAGGCCGTCTATCGCGGAGAGTACCTGATCTCGAACTCGGCCACCCCGGCTCTCGTCACCTGGCAGAAGCCGAAGACCTCCTGGGCGTGGAAGTCGCGCTACGCCTTCACGCAGAAGCTGAGCGCCTTCGTCGATCTCGAGAACTTCACCTCCACGCTGCTCGACAATCGTTACGCCGCGTACCAGGACCGCCCGAGTTTCTGGCGCACCTTCCACCCGAAGATTGTGTTCGGTGTGACGGGCCGGCTCTGATCCCGCCGCGATCTTGCGACCGCCGCATCCCCCCGAGGAGCGGCGGTTTCCCAACCGCCGAAAATCAGAGCGATCACCCATCGACACCTTTTCAGAATCCATTTGGCCGCTTGGGAAAGCGCCCCTCCGTACGAGGACCCTTGGGGCGCCTGGGAAACCCACCGCCAACCTGCAGATGCGCACCTTTCAGTGCAATCCTGCCGCCCGGCAATCAAAGCCGGAACAGTTTTTTTGAATTTTCATATAGCAGCTTTCGTTCGATCGATTTGCGCGGCGAAAGGCTGCGGACCTGCGCGATTTGCCGCGAGCCCGAGCAGGCGGGCCCGTGGCCGATCGCGTCGGAGCAATCGCTGCCAAAGAGCAATTTGTCCTGGTGCCGCTCGATAAAGGCGCGACCGTGCTCGGGATCGCGCAGCAGGGCGTTGTAGCCGGAACCGGCCGAAAGGTCGGCGTACATATTGGCGTAATCACTCAGATACCGGTCGGTCCTCCCGCCAGGCGTCACCTTGCCCGTGGGATAGAGGTTCTTGGGATCATCCTTGTATTCCCGATCGATGTTGGCCCACCAGGTCTGGGCATGGCCGATGAAATTGGTTTTCGGATGTTTTTCGAGCATCTTGTAGAACCGGTCGAATCCGTAGTTATAGCTTTCGACCTGCCAATGCATCAGAATCGGCACGTTATGCGCGGCGGCCAGGTCGTATAGTTTTTGCATTGCCGGCGAATCGCACTCCAGGCCGAATTTCTGCTCGCCAATAATCACCGCGCCCAGCTTCAAGTATTTCTCGATCTCCTGGACCGCATTGTCCACATCGCTCACCTCATTTGCGCCGAAGACAAATTCACGGGGCAGCCGTCGGGCCAGGGCATAGCATGCTTCGTTGGCGGAACAGGTGCTGTCCAGACCGTTGGCCCGGCCTTCATGGGTGGATTCGCGCAGCACCGGACGACCCGACGGCAGCAAAATGGTCGTGGTTACCCCCATCGCACGTTGGTGGGCGATGAGCTGTTCGTCACTGCGCCCGGGCGTGACAATCTTCCATTGGGCATCGCGTTTCCCGCCGTAATCGGTGTGTTGGTGAATGTCGATGATCGGTTCGGCCAGTGCGGCCGGTGCGGCGGCGAGGCCCAAGGTGGTGCCGGCAGCAGCGAGCGCGGTGGTGACAAGAAATTCGCGACGCGAAAGGGTGGGGGGAGGATTCATGGAGGGAAAGTTGGCTGCCGGGTCGAAACGGGGGTTTTGGAGCGTAATTGATGCCTACGGGCGGATCAGGCGAACAAATCCGTCGTGAGGTACCGCAACCCGGAATCCACCAGGATCGTCACCACCGTGCCCTTGGGCCCGAGGCGCTCGGCCACGCGGAGGGCGGCGACCACGTTGGCCCCGGACGACGTGCCGGCGAAAATCCCCTCCTCCCGCGCGAGCCGCCGCGCCATCGCCTTCGCCGCCGCGGTGGAAATGGGCAGGATTTCGTTGACCTGATCCGCGCGCCACAGCGGAGGAATAAAGCCGAGGCCGATGCCTTCGATTTTGTGCGCCCCCGACGGCCGGCCGGAAAGGACCGCGGACTCCTCCGGCTCAACCGCCACCACGTGGATATTCCGGTCATGCAGCCAGAGGGTGTGCGTGATCCCGTGAATGGAGTGCGCTGTGCTTACGGCGTGCACGAGCGCATCAACCCGCCCGCCCGTCTGCTGCCAGATTTCCTCCCCGAGTGGATAATAACCGGTCGCCGCGGCGTGGTTGTTGAGTTGGTCGCACCACCAGTGGCCTGGCTGCTGGCTGAGTTCAGCCGCCTTCGCAATCATACCCTTGATCAAGTTCGCCGTGATCTTCTTCTGGTCGCTGACCACGTCGGTAATCTGCGCCCCGAACGCGCGCATGGTCTTGCGTTTCTCCTCGCTGAACGCGTCGGAGAAGACCGCATGAAAACGGTAACCCTTCGCGGCGCAGACAACCGCCTTGATCCTTTCCCCTTCGATTAGGATCAGCTGGTCGATTTTCATGGTCCCGCTCTCTACGTCGAGAAGCTTTCCGGCTTTTACGACGATCGGGACCTGTGCCGAGGCCATGGCGACACTCCAATAAACGGCACATGAAAAAACAAAGGTTCGGTTCATATTGCTGACCTCATAGTCTCATCCGGCCGAACCGCATTATACGGCTTAACCGCGCTGCATAGCCCAACGCCAAGGTTCATATTTGGCAATGGGACAGATTGGGGCAATCTCAAGCGCCGTTAATCCGACCGAACACCTCAGGTCTCACCTTCACCCTCGTCGCACGACGTGACTGCACGGGTAGGAAAAGGTGAGGATAGGATGTCCTGAAACTGCACCTACGAGCGCACCACGCCCGGTTCGGTCATCAACGGCGGCGTCGTGCCTGCCGGCATCACCGCGTCCGTGCGCCGCCGCATCTCGAAAACCGGCGGCGCTTTCAAGGTCAACTCGCAGGCCTGGTATGTGGAGGACAACTGGACCACGTTCCGCAATCGCCTCGTCGTCCGCGCCGGCCTGCGCAACGAATCGTTCGAAAACCTCGACAAAAACCAGCAGGTCTTCGTCGCCATCAACCGCCAGCTTGCCCCGCGCCTCGGCGCCGCTTTCGATCTCTTCGGCAACCAGACCACGAAACTTTTCGCCAACTACGGCCGCTACCACCTGCCCATCGCGTCCAACGTCAACGTCAGCCTTGCCGGGGCCGAACTGCTCACCACGGAATACTTCGCACTCACCTCCGTCGGGGCCGACGGCCAGCCCGTCCTTGGCGCGCAGATCGGCGACACCGCGACCACGTTCGCCGGCGTCGTCGCCGACCGCCGGACCATCACCGACCTCGACCTCAAGCCGATGTATCAGGACGAATGGGTGCTCGGCGTGCAACATGCCATCGGCAAGAAATACAAACTCGGCGTGCGCGGCACGGCGCGCGATTTCGGCTACGCCATCGACGACATGATCGTGAACCCCGCGCTGCAAACCTGGGCGCGCGCCAACGGTTTTCCGACCTACACCCTCGCCAACTCCCCGCGCGCCTACGTCCTCGCCAACCCCGGCCGCCCCATCTCGATGTTCTGGGACTTCAACCGCAACGGCACGCTCGACGCCAACGAACGCGCGACGCTCACCCCGGAAATGCTCGGCTACCCCGCCGCCGAACGGAAATACTATGCGCTCGAGTTCACCTTCGAAAAGGTAAACGACGGCAAGTGGGGCGCGCAGCTCTCCTACACGTGGGCCCACTCCTACGGCAACTACGAGGGCCTCGTCCACTCCGACTCCGGTCAGGCCCAAGCCGGTCTCTCGCGCCTCTTCGACACCCCCGCGCTCACGCACAACACCTTTGGCGACCAGCCCAACGACAAGCGCCACCAGTTCAAATACCTCGGCATCTGCGTCCTCACGCCCGAGCTCACGCTCGGCACCAACGCGAGCTTCATGTCCGGCCGTCCGATCAACCGCATCGGCCTCGTCAACGATCCCATCACCGGCACGCAATACGGCGCCTATTTCCATCTCGTGCCGCGTGGCTCCGCCGGCCGCACGCCATGGCAGTTCCGCCAGGACCTCTCGCTCACCTACCGGCCGAAGTGGGTGAAGGAAAAACGCCTCACGTTCTCCGCCACCGTCTACAACGTCCTCAATCGGATCACGCCGACGGAATACGTCGAGTTCGCGCAAACCAACACCGGCGCCGCCGAACTCACCCACGGCCTGCCCAGTTCGTGGCTATCCCCGCGCAGCCTGCGCCTCGCCGCCCGCTTCGATTACTGATCCAGCCTGCGCGGGTCTCAAAAATCGAACGTTGATCTGAGACTGAACAGGCGGCCCTGGGGTGCGACCCACGCGGCAATCGTCCCGTCGGGCTGCGCCATCACCGGCACGAGTTCATCCTTATTGAGGACATCGCGCACGTTGAGCTGGAGCCTCCAGGTCACCTTGTCGCGCCATAGTCTTTTCGAGTAGCCGATCCACGCATCGAACTTCAAGTCAGAGGGCCCGTAATATGGCCGGCCAAGGTCCGGCAGCTCAGTCGTCCGGCCGCCGGCGGCCGGCACATCGATGATCGGATAGCCGATGGCCACTTGGTCCTGCCACCGTGTTGCCCCACCGATATTCCAGCCTTTGAATCGCGACGTGCGCCGAAACGAGTAGTTGGTCACGACGTTGCAGCGCCACTCACGCAGTTCGGCCACCCTCTGTCCCTCCCGGGCCGCCGTCGCGTTGATTGAGTTCAACAGCGTTTCGTAGACCCGAATCCGGACGGGCTGGCCGGATTCATCGGCCAGCAGGTTGCCCGTGGCGCCCGTCGTCCACTCGGCCAACCGCAGCGCCAGGTATTCACGCGTGACCGGCGCGATGTCCGCCCGGCTGGCTTTTTGCTGGCTGACATTGAACGCGATCCGCCAGTTGTTCGTCGGATTATAGGTGGACTCGAATTCGAAGCCCTTCGATTCCGTGCTCTGCGTGTCCGACAAATTGCCGGGCCGCTGGAACGTGACGTTCACCCCGCTCGGTTGCGAAGGCGTCTGCACCTCCTGCCAGTTCACCAGGTTTTTCAGGAACTGTGGCGGGCCTTTCCACCCGGCGGCCGCCACCGCGGCAGGCGGGTTGTAGCGGATAACCCGGGCATCCGTCTCAATCAAAAATCCTTCATAGCCGAGCGAAGCGCGCGCGGAGGCCGTTTCGTACCAATTGAATCGCGTCTGCAGCTTGCCTTCGAAGAGCGACAGGCTGAAACCGCGGTCCTCAGTGGTACCGCCCGGGGGCGCAGTCGGGCGGCCGAACATGTCGATGCGGGCATCGGCCGGCTGAAAGTTCTGCGATTTGCTGTAATGGACTGAGAATCCGACGCTGGGGGCAAAGCGCAGAAACGGCGGCTTGTGGATGACGACACCATGACTCCAGATGCTCTCTTCGAAAACCGATCCGGGCCTGGCCGGCAGCCGAAAATTCGGGCTGCTCCGGTCGATGAAATTATACTGGTCGCGAACGTCCTGACCGCCGTTATTGCGGAAATCCTCCACCCGATCGTTCCGCCATCCGATCGTTCCGACAACCCACTCCTGCTTTAGCGGGCGGCCCTGGTAGATCAACGCTTGGGAATCGATGTCCTGGCGAGTGAGCGAGCCGCCGGTAGCGGACCGGCGAAACACCTCGTCTTCGATAATGTTCGCGATCTGCACCGGACGCGTGGCGAACTCCCGGGCAGCCTGGTTCCAATACCAGCCGGTGACGGTGCCGGGGCGGAGCTCGGATTGAATGCCCTGCAGCTTGATTCCCTTCGGGCTGCCCAGGTTGGCCAGGCTCGGCCCGATATACACCACCGTGCGCGCGAGCCCGTCGGCTGAATTGATGTCGTCCCGCGCCGACGCCGGATTGACGAATGCGCGGGTGGCCGTGGTCCAGCCCAAGTCCGTGGTGTTCCCGCCGGAAAAGGATTTTTCATCGAGCGTATAGCGGTTGAGATAACCGGTCAGATTGTGGCGGCCCAGCCACTTCAGCCTTTCGGTGTTGCGCGCAAAGTCGACCTCGAGATAGGTCGTGAGCCGTTGCGTCTTGCGCACGGCTTCATTGGTGTTGCGGGTGTTATTGCTCGCGATGAACGGCCGCCCGAAGTTGGGGTTGGCGGCGCCCCAGGGCAGGGTCGTGTTGATGTCGATGTTGATATTATAGCCACGGCCGCCGGGGAACATGTCGAAGAAGCTGCGCGCGAGCGTCTCGCGGCCCAGGGCGGCTTCGAAGCCAATGGAGCCGAGCGGATGTTTCCAGTTGTGATCGTAGCTGATGTTACCGACTTGGAAATCCTCCCATTCGCGCTTGTTCGGCCCGTCAAGCAGTTGGGTGCGCCAATCGAAGACCGAGAAGTCATTGATGGCATCATCGGCGTAGAACGAGCCATGCTTGATGCCCAATGCGGCTGCGGTCGCCGAGGGAAACCACTGATCGCCTTTCGTGATGGAGACCATGTTGGCCTGAAAGCCGAGATTTGGATTGCCGCCCGGAGTGCGGGGCACGCCGACCAGCGTATACCAGGCGTACATCATGCGCGCCGGGTCCCGGGCGGAGTTGGACTCGTAAACGACCCCCGGTTGGGCGAACCATTCGCCGGGAGCGCGGATGATATCGCGATTCACGGTGTTGAATTCCGCGGTCGCGGGACTGTGGGTCACCTTGTTGAACGCGGGATGCCACCAGCGCGTGATGTTATCCCGGGGCGCATCGGACCGGGGCCGGTTCGCGTTCACCGCACCCTTTTCGAAACTCGCACGGAGCACGCCTTGCTTGAATGGAGCGAGGTGGAGCGTCGCGAAAATGCGGCGATCCCTCTCATAGGCGAACTTCTGCCGGAACTGCTCCCGCTCCGTCAGGGCGGCGGCCCGGATCCCGAACCGCCCGGGGATCAGGACGCGATCGATGTCCAGCACGGCCCGCATCGAGCCGAAAGAGTCGAAGCTGAACTCGGCGGACGCGGCGTTCTTCAGCGTCGGCTGAACCAGCTGGTTGTTAATGATTCCGCCGGGACTGCCCAGGCCGAACAAGGTGGCGTTGGGACCACGATTGATTTCCACCCGGGCGGTATTGTAGCTGTCGAACACCAGCGCGGTGGGGAAGTAGTCTCGGGTGAGATCGGCCCGGGCGAGACCGCGCACGCGATTGTTGTTTTGCGGCTGCCGCGTAACCTCGGTGAAGATCGCCGGGCTGCCGACGTTTGCGCCCGAGTAATTTCCGCCCATGCCGCCTGCTTCGGTGTTGGCGGTGTAGACGAGCAGGTCGACGGGATCGGTGGCGTTCACATCCTGCATGAACTCCCGCGTGATGACGGAGATCGGATTGGCGAGGTCCTTCAGATCCGTGCGGATGCGCGTGCCGGCGAGCGAAGACGTGGCCACGTATCCCCGGTCTTTTTCCGAGCCGACAATGAAGGGCGAGAGTTCCACGACCGGCTCGCTGGCGGCCGATGCGGGAGAAGGCGCCGCTGGGATGCTTTGGCCCGACAGCGCAGCCGAGAATGCGAGCCCGAGCAGAAGCAGCCCGCATGCCGGCACGGACTTGGTCCTGCGCCATTTCTGCAGACGAGGTTGGAACGAACAGATCATAGTGGGGAGGGATTGGGTTACGGGCTAGGTCAGGGCTTGGCAGCGTCCCCTCAAGGCCGCTCCCGTTCAAGTCGTCACTTCTCCCCCGCGGCAATGCGCAACGGCTCGAACGGTCGCACGATTGCGGGGGCCGCACGGCGCGCGAAGCTCAAACCGCGAAGGCCATGCGCACCTTCGCGGTGTTTTACTGGAAGGGCGAACGCTCGAACGTCTTGTAGCCGGTCACGCGAGGATCCTTGGCCTCGGTAAGTTTGCGGTATCGGGCGGGAGGTCACCGCTACGGCTTTGGTGCGGGCGCTGTTTTCTTTTCAGGTCCGAAACGCTTGCTGAAAAAATCGCCGGGATTCCACGCCGGCGGAGTGGAATCGTTGGTCACGGCACGGATGAGTTCGGTGGCGAGTTGCGAGAGGCTCGCGGCCGATGGCCAATGGATGGGGAGCGACAAATCGTCGCTCGGCTTGTGGTAATGCGTTTTCCGGAAATTCACTTCTAGCGCGCGCAGGTCAATGGCGGGATCGAGGGATTTCGGGCCGGACTTGAGGTAGAGCGCGGGCACGCCGATGCGCACAAACTGATACTGGTCGCTGCGCACAAAGACGACTTCCTCCGGCGTGGGGTCGGGACTCACGGTGAAACCGATGCGGCCGGCGGTGGCGGCCAGTGCCGCGCCCAGCGTGGTGTGCTCGGCGCCGATGCCAATGACGTCGCGCGTGGAACCGAGGATGACGGGCATGTCGAGGTTGAGGTTGGCGGCGAAGCGATGGACGCGCGTCGGCGGGTGGCGCGCGAGGTGCGAGGAGCCGAGGTGGCCCTTTTCCTCGGCGGTCACGGAAGCGAAGAGCACGGGTCGCCGGAGGCGCGGGCCGGTGGCGAGCTGTTCCGCGGCGGCGAGAAGGACGGCGGTGCCGAGGGCGTTGTCGAGCGCGCCATTGTAGATCGTGTCGCCGTTGATCGCGGGGCCGATGCCGAGATGATCGAGGTGAGCAGTCACCACGAGCGGATCGCCGGCGAGCGCGGCATCGGTGCCGGGGAGCCAGCCGAGGACGTTGGCGCTCGCGATATCGCGCGTCTCGGCGCGGCCGCCGAGGGTGAGCTCGATCCCGAGCGGAAAAAACTGCGGCTCGCCGCGCTCGGAGGCGGCAAATACGGCCTCGAGCGGGAGGGGAGCGTGCTGGAACAACGCTGCGCCCGCCGCACGGCTGACACTGGCCGAGGCGCGCAGCTCCGGGTAGGCCTCGAACAGTGAGCCATCGGCGCTGATGAGGCGCATGGACGGGAAGCGCGCGCCGTTGACCGCGAAGGCCCACGGGCTGCGTCTTTCCTCAACGGGCGTCTCGATCGAGACGAGACCCACGGCACCGCGGCGCGCGAGTTCGGCGGATTTCTCCCGCGAATAGAAGGCACGCGCCGTCGAGGGCAGCCGCGTGGGCGAGCCGGCGAGGAGGACGACGATTTTTCCGCGCACATCGGCGAGGTTGCCCACGAAGTCGTCGTAGCCGAACTCGGGTGCGTGAATCCCGAAACCGGCGAAGACGGCGGGCGCAGTAATTTCGCCCGCCGCGGTGCCCGCCGCCGGTCGCGCGATCATGTCGTTGACGGGCGCCAGCGACACCGCCGTGCCCGCGTGCCGGATGACAAAGCGGCCTGCCGCCAGATCAAGCCGCGACTCGCGCATCGCGACGGCTTGCTGATAACCGTGCTCCCCCGCCGGCTCGATGCCGAGCCGCGCGAATTGAGCAGCGACGTAGTTCATCGCGAGCCCGTGCCCGCGCGTGCCGGCCCCGCGCCCCTCCATCAAATCATCGGCGAGAAACGTGACGTGCGCACGGATGCGCCGTTCGGCAGTCGCGAGCGCCGAATCGATGGTCGACTCGGCGGCGAGCGCAGCGGACACCACAAAGGCCTGGACAAAGATTAGAGCGAATCGGCCGCGCCACGAGGTCGTCATGCGCCGATGAGAGCAGCGGCCGCGCCGGCCGGCAAGCGCGGGGGATTTCTCACTCGCCAACCAACGGGCGGAAGAACGGAGTCGGGCCGCTACTTGTTAAATATCCGGGCAACCTGAACCTGCACCGAGACAAGGCAACCCACGTTATGCCCGCGGGCGAGCCACGGAATGAGGCACATGGGCACCCGGTGCGAGCGATGCCCGGCTGATGCTCAGGAATGGACGAGTCGCGGCCCGTCCCCGTTGGAATTGACGGCCCAAAATCGGCATTTCCTAAGTCCGACAGGCTGCTAGGACGTTCGGCGAAAGAACCCACTTGCGCCTCCTTCGACTCGCAAGCAGCGTTTTCTCATGCAAGTGGAAGTTGAAAAGGAAGAAGATGGGCGTTGGATTGCCGAGGTTCCCACGCTTCGAGGAGCTATGGCGTACGGTGCGACCAAGAAAGAAGCGGTTGCAAAGGTTGAAGCACTCGTTCTTCGGGCGCTCGCCGATAAGCTTGAGCACGGCGAAGAGGCGCCTGAGCTCAGTCATGTGTTTACCGTCGCGGCATGAGCGTCTGGGGTGCGCGAAAGGCAAGAGCAGTCCTTGCTGCGCTCCTTCGCATTGGTTGGCGGATTAGGCGCCAGAGCGGCTCACACAAAGTTCTTTCACGCGATGGCTGGGCCGATTTCATTTTTGCCTTTCACGACGGCGACGAGATCGGTCCGCGAATGTTGGCGCGTATTGCTCGCCACACCGGATTACGTCCCGAAGACCTCTGAGCCCAACTCTGAGAGTTCCACAAGTAGGCGCCAGAGCCAAGCCGGCCTGACGATAATTGCCCCGGTCGAGCACGTGATACCGCGCACCAGGAGACTCAAGGCGCAGCGGCCGGGCCGTGCTGCACGAAGACGCGAGGGCGAGCCGCGCGCCAGTCCGCGAAACCCCGAATTTTGGGGTGAAGAATCAACTTGTAGCGCCCTGACCCACGCCCTGACCGGCGAGAACGGTGTCCGAGCCGGGCCGTATTGAAACATGCTCGTCACAGGCTTCGGCAGTCCTTGTAAGGCGTGGATCAATGCAAACAATGCGGGTGCCGTGTAACTTGCGCGCCTCGGTGATGAAGTGCCAGTGGTGGTGGCTCGTGCTGAGCAGATTCGCGCCCCACAGCAGCACAAACCTGCTGTGAATGATTTCCTCCGGATCGAACCCGCGCGGGTGACCCTCGGCCTCCAGGATGTTACCTGACGCACCGCACACGCTGCCGTGAAAACGCGAAGCCCCAATCGCGTTGAACAGCCTCATAAGAGCCCGCCTCTGTACCACACCCATTGAGCCAAGATAGTTGAAGGGTAGGATAGACTGGGCACCGTAACTGCTGACTAATTGCGAATAACGCTCAGCGATTATGCCAAGGGCATTATCCCAACTGATACGCTCAAACTCCCCGGCACCCTTAGGTCCTGTGCGTCTGAGCGGATACAGCACACGGTCCGGTGAGTAGGTACGCGCCTGGTAGTCATTTACTTTGGTGCAGAGCACACCGCGCGTGAATGGATGCTCGCGCGCGCCCCTGACCCGGGTCACTACTCCGGCTTCCACCGTTGCCACCCACGAACAGGTATCCTGACAATCGAGCGGGCAGCACCCTTTTACTTCTCTAGTCTCAGACATCACGGCCTCCTGTGAACTGAAAGGAAACTGGATTCTGCCGGGAGGGGTTTAAGGGGAGGGGGAAAAGTCATAAAATCGGACCCCTTAGTAGTCCCTTTCACAATTTCGCTAACGTATTCTTTGGGCGGCCTCGGGGCTGATAACACGTGGGCGCCTTTACGAATTCCGCGTCGCGCGGATGGGCTATACCTTATTTCGGGTATTCGAGCGAGTTGACTTACCGTTATCTGCGGCCGGAAA
>JBKJRG010000214.1:0-7521 GCA_046594805.1 Opitutaceae bacterium
AGTAGTCCCTTTCACAATTTCGCTAACGTATTCTTTGGGCGGCCTCGGGGCTGATAACACGTGGGCGCCTTTACGAATTCCGCGTCGCGCGGATGGCGCTATACCTTATTTCGGGTATTCGAGCGAGTTGCCTTACCGCTCTCTGCGGCCGGAAAAAAGATGGGATGAAAAACATGCCCATGGACAACAACGCAGAAATCGAGACCGTGCTCACGCGAAGCCGCGAAGCGCGCGAAAACAATGCGACCGCCGGCCAATTGAATGTCGAAGCCGCCACCTTCAAGGAGGGCATGAAACGCATCGCCAACAACCATCACGACTTCGCGTCTTCGCGTGAATCACAATCGCGACGAAAAAACAAAGTAGCCCCTTTCACAACCTCGCCAACGTATTCCTTACCTGACCTCACGCGGCCGATAATATGTGAGCACATTTACGAAAGAGACCACTTAGTCCCCAGTGGGCAAAATAGGCGCCAAAGTCCTCGCAAGCTCAGAATGCAGGGATTCTCGACGGGCACCTGCCAGATCGGGGGCTAAATTTACCCGGCGGAGTGAAGTTTCCTTCGCGGCTCGCACGGGCCGAGACAGACCTCCGGCTCACTCGCTGTCAATTAAACGAGTCGAAACTCTCACTCCGGCGTTGCCCGGTGCGATGTACGTAGACAGGTCCGGCTGCACGTAGTCGTCATGTTTTCGCGGGCCGCGAGAACCTAATTTCTCCGCGGCGCCTTCGGGCCAGAACACTGGTTCGCGGTCGGCGGCATCGGGCTGGGAGCAGTCGTCGCTGAACAATTCCTGTTGCCCACCATCGTCGTGAGCCGGGAGGGGGCGGAACAACAGGGTCGGGCCGCTCCTTGTTAAATATCCGGGCAACGTGAACCTGCACTGACACGAGGCAACTCACGTTAAGCCCGCGGGCGAGCCACGGAATGAGGCACAGGGGCACCCGGTACTCGCGATGTCCGGCTGATGCTCAGGAATTAACAAGTAGCGGCCCGACCCCGTTGGAATTGACGCCTTCTTTAGGGGAAAAGGTGAAGGGTAAAGCCTGAAGTGTTCAGCCGCGTCCTCCACCTCAAGCCACCGGCCGGTTACCCGCTGGTGAGCGCCGTGCGGAAAGGCGTGAGGTTGGTGCACGACGAGGTTGAATCCACGCGGGTCTCCCGATTGAGTTTGAACTCACCCCGCGCTATTGTGGTTCGGGTTTTGCCCCAGCCCCCTTTTCCCAAGTCCCGCCGCGATGAGTTTTCTGGTGTCAGGAAAACCTATTTTCGAAGCCCGACTGCAGTGCGCCATCCTGGCGGTCGCGGCGTGGGGGATGGGTTCGAGCTTGGGCGCGGCGGAGGCGGGGGGGATTGAGTTCTTCGAAAAGAAAATCCGCCCGTTGCTGGTGGAGCGTTGCTATGAGTGTCACTCGGGGGAGAAGAAAGTGAAAGCAGGCCTTCGCCTCGACTCCCCGGACGGATGGCTGACCGGGGGAGACTCCGGCCCGGCGGTCACGCCGGGAAACGTGGAGCAGAGCCTGATCATCAAGGCGATTCGCTACACGGGCCTCGAGTTCGAGCCGATGCCGCCCAAGACGGCACTGGCGGCCGATGAAGTGGCCCTGCTCGAGGAGTGGGTCAAGCGCGGCGCTCCGGCCCCGGCGGCGAGCACCGCGTCGGCGCATCCGAGGCAAACCGGCCTGAGCATTGAGGAGGGCAAGAAATTCTGGGCCTTTATTCCGCCGGTGAAAGCCGCTCCGCCGCAGGCGGGCCACCCGGGGTGGGCGCGCGGGGACATCGATCGTTTCATCGCGGCCGGTTGGGAGCAGAAGCAGCTGACGCCGACGACGGATGCCGACCGCGCGACGCTCCTGCGCCGGGCGTGTTTCGATCTCATCGGACTGCCGCCGACGCCGGCGCAGTTGGATGCCTTTGAACGGGACGCGCGAGCGGACGCGTTTGAGCGAGTTGTGGACGAGCTGCTGGCGTCACCGCATTTCGGCGAACGCTGGGGACGTCATTGGCTGGACGTGGCCCGGTTCGCGGAGTCCAGCGGCGGCGGGCGCACCTTGCTGTTCCCGGATGCGTGGCGTTACCGCGACTATGTGATCGAGGCGTTTAATCGCGACGTGCCCTTCGACACGTTCATTCGTGAACAGATCGCGGGGGATCTTTTGCCGCATACGACGGCCGAGCAGCGAGCGCGGCAACTGACCGCCACGGCACTGCTCACCCTCGGCCCCACCAACTACGAGGAGCAGGACAAGGGCGCACTGCGCATGGATATCGTCGACGAGCAGCTCGATCTGATCGGCAAGGGATTCCTGGGAATGACCATCGGCTGCGCGCGTTGCCACGATCACAAGTTCGATCCCATTCCCACCCGGGACTACTACGCCCTCGCGGGCATTCTGCGCAGCACGCACACGCTGGCGAACTACACCGACAACGTGGCGCGCTGGGTGGAAGCGCCCCTGCCGGTGGAGGCGCAGGAAGAGGCCGCACTGCGGGCGCATGCCGCGAAGGTCGCCACGCTCGAAGCGAAGCTGGGCGGGTTGAAGGTCGCCGCAAAGTCGGCGCCCGCGGGAGGCGCCAAGGGATCCGATCCGAAACCAGGTCCTGCGCTGGACGCCGCGCTGCTCCAGGGAATGGTGCTGGACGAAATCCAGGCGAAGGCGGTGGGCGACTGGCGACGCTCGCAGTCCGCGGAGAGTTATTTTGGCGACGGTTATCTCGAGGATCGCAACGAAGGCAAAGGCGCGAAGACGGTGACGTTCACGCCGGCGATCGGCCGTTCCGGGCGCTACGAAGTGCGTTTCGCCTATCCGCCCAACGCCAACCGGGCCGCCGCCGTGCCGGTGACCATCCTCCACGCCGATGGCGAAAACACCGTGATGGTGGACCAGCGCGAAACTCCGCCGATCGGCGGCCGTTTCCGGAGCCTCGGCCAGTATCGCTTCGAGAAGGATGGCCAGGGCTATGTCCTCGTGTCGAACGAAGGCACCCAGGGCCATGTCGTGGTGGACGCCTTGCAGCTGATTCCGGTGGACGAGCTGGCGGGCGCGCCGGATGCCAGCGCGCCCCGGCTGGCGGCTGATGCCCCGGAGACGAAGGAACTGGGCGCGGAACGCAGGCAGCTCGAGGTGGAATTGAAGCAGTTAATCGCGCGGGCGCCCAAACGGGCGACGGCGATGAGCGTGCGCGAAGCGGAGGGTGAGATTGGCGACACCGAAATCCGAATACGGGGGAACTCGCGCTCGCTGGGCGCGAAGGTTCCGCGCGGATTCCTCCAGGTGGCGACGAACGGAGCGGCTCCGCCGGGTAATGCGCAGGAAAGCGGTCGCCGCGAGCTGGCGGACTGGATTGCCAGTCCCGCCAATCCGCTGACGGCGCGCGTGCTGGCGAACCGGGTCTGGGCCTGGTTGCTGGGGACCGGCCTGGTGCGCACCACGGACAATTTCGGCACCACGGGCGAACGGCCCTCGCACCCGGAGCTGCTCGATTACCTCGCGCAACGCGTCATCGCGGAGAACTGGTCGGTCAAACGGCTCGTGCGCGAGATCATGTTGTCGCGCACCTACCAGCTTGCGGCGGCGGCCCACCCCGCGGCGGCCCCGCTCGATCCGGATAACCGCCTCTTTGCCCGCGCGAATCGACGCCGGCTCGATGCCGAGCAAATTCGCGACACGATCCTCGCCAGCAGCGGAGAGCTCAAGCTCGAGTTGGGCGGGCCCAACATCACCGTCGCGGCGGGCGGGAGCCTGGGCGCCCTCCCGGTCAACGCGGAATACGGCTACGTTTTCGCGGATGCGCGCCGCAGCGTTTACACGCCGGCCTTCCGCAATCGCCGGCTGGAGTTGTTCGAGGTGTTCGACTTTGCCGACATCAACGCGCCGCTGGGCCAGCGCGCGGTCAGCACGGTCGCGCCGCAGGCGCTTTTCCTGATGAATCATCCGTTCGTCGTCGAGCAGGCGAGGCTCGCGGCGAAACGCGAGCTCGCGCGGGCCGGGTTGGACGATCGGACGCGGGTGGAGCATGCCTATCGGCTGACGCTCGGCCGGTCGCCTACGCTGACGGAGCGCGAGCTGGCCTTGCAGTTCGTGCAGGCCGCGGCGGGGTCCGGCGGAGATGATCCTCCGCCGCTGGAAACGTGGGCGCAGTTCTACCAGTCGCTGTTTGCCTGCGTGGATTTTCGTTATTTGAACTGACCGCGCGCCGTTTTCCTCCTTGCATCGATCCCACGTCGCCGGCCTGCCCCCAATCCCGTCACTCCCATGAACACGTCTCCCTTTGTGACCCGGCGCCAGGCCCTGCAGCAGCTGGCGTGCGGTTTCGGCTATATGGCCCTGGCCGGCCTGGCGTCGCAAACCGCGGCGCGCGGGGCGGCGAATCCCCTTCAGCCGCGCGCCCCGCATTTCCCGGCCCGCGCCAAGCGCGTGATCTTTCTCTTCATGGGCGGGGGCGTCAGCCATCTCGACAGCTACGATTACAAACCCCGCCTTTATGCCGATGACGGCAAGATGCTCGACTTCCTCGATCAGCGGGCCATCGCGAAGACGGGCATGGGCGCCACGGGGCGCGTGATGAAACCGCTGTGGGATTTCAAACAGCACGGCCAGAGCGGGCGATGGGTCTCGGACCTTTTTCCGCACATGGCACGGCACGTCGATGATTATTGCGTCATCCGCTCCATGCACACCGAGGGGGTCGCGCACGGGCCGGCGACGCTTTTCCTCCACACCGGATCGACGAATCTCATCCGGCCTTCGATGGGCTCCTGGGTCAGCTACGGCCTGGGCACGGAGAACGAAAATCTGCCGGCCTTCGTCTCCCTCAGCCCGACGCTCGCGAACGGCGGCCCGCGCAATTATGGCAACGCCTTTCTGCCGTCCGTCTATCAGGGCACGGCGATTGGCCGCGCCGGCCAGCCCGCGAAAGAGGCGGGCATCCGCAATGTCCACAGCCCCCGGCGCACGGCGGCCGAGCAACAGCGGCATTTCGAGCTGGTGCGGGCGATGAACGAGGAGCAGCTGCGCGCGAAGCCGGGCGATCTGGAACTCGAGGCGGTGGCCAACTCGTTCGAGCTGGCGTGGCGCCTTCAGAATCACGCGCCTGACGCGCTCGATCTGTCGAAGGAATCCGCGGCGACGCTCGCGCTTTACGGCATTGGGGAGGAGCCGACGGACAACTACGGTCGACAGTGCCTGATGGCCCGCCGGCTCGCCGAGTCGGGCGTCCGCTTCATCCAGGTGAATTATTCGGACAACTCCAACAATCCGGCGTGGGACCAGCACTCCAACATGCCCAAGCACAAGGAACATGCCGAGCGCATCGACAAGCCCGTGGCCGGATTGCTGGCGGATCTCAAGGCGCGGGGCCTGCTCGACGACACGATTGTCTGGTGGGGCAGCGAGTTCGGCCGCACGCCCTACGCGGAGAAAAACGGCACGGGCCGCGACCACAATCCGACGGGGTTCAGCGTTTGGATGGCCGGCGGCGGATTCAAACCCGGCCTCGCGTACGGTGAGACGGACGACTTCGGTCATTTCGCCATTACGAACAAGGTCCACATGCACGACCTCCACGCCACCATCCTGCACCAACTCGGCCTCGACCACGAGCAGCTGACCTTCCGTCACGATGGCCGCAACTTCCGGCTGACCGATGTGCACGGGCACGTTGTGAAAGACATCATCGCATGAAATCGTTTCTCTGTCTGTTTGCCTTGCTCGCCAGTCCGCTGTTCGCAGCGGAGGCTTCCTACGACCAGACAAAGGTCCCGCTGGAAGCCGTGTCGCCGGATCCGAAGCTAGCGAGGATTGTCCTGCTCGCGGGCGGGCCGAGCAGCAAGGCGATGGCGCATGAGTATTTCGCGGGGTGCGCGCTGATGCTGGATTGGCTCAAGCAGCAGCCGGGCGTCTGGCCGGTGATGGCGCGCGGCTGGCCGGCGGACGAGCGGGTGCTCGAGGGAGCCAAGGCGGTCGTTTACTTTGGCGACGGGGGCGGCAAGCAGCCGTTTCTCTCGCCGCACCGGTGGGCCGTGCTGTCGCGGCTGATGGAGGCAGGCGCGGGTCTGGTCCTGCTGCATCAGGCGATGGATCTGCCGGCGGGCCCGGACGGCGACCAACTCAAGGGCTGGCTGGGCGGCGTGTTTCACAGCGACATCGGCTGTCGCGGGCACTGGGACATGGAGTTCAACAAAATTGCCGTGCATCCCGTCACGCGAGGCGTGAAGCACTTTGCCGCGCCGGCCGACGGCTGGCTCTACAATCTGCATTTCGCGGGGACCGGCATGACGCCGTTGCTCGTGGGGACGGTGCCGGAAAAATCACGCACGACCGCCGATGCCAAGCAATGGGCCGGCCGGGAAGAAGTCATCGCCTGGGCCTTCGAACGGCCGGCGGGCGGACGGGGCTTCGGTTTCACCGGCGCGGATTTGCACCAGAGCTGGAGCTACGAGAGCCAGCGGAAACTCGTCATCAACGGCATCCTGTGGGCGGCCCATCTCCCCGTGCCCGCGGAGGGCGCCAAGGTGGAGTTCACTCCTGCTGCGCTGCACCGGAATCTCGACGACAAGCGCGTGCCGGCAAAGGCAGCCCAGAGCGGGGCGGCCCGCGCAGCGCCCTGAGTTCAAAGCCATGAAAAAGTCCCATTCCGTCCGGCTCGCCGCCGCGCTCTGCCTGCTCACCGCCCCGCTGCTTCCGGGTCAGACCGAGCCCGCCGCGGGCGCGCCCGTCTCTGCCGTCTCGGCCGCCACCGGCTCCATCACCGGCCGCGTCTTCAATCCCTCGACCGGCGAGTATCTGCGCAACGCGCAAATCACCGTCGTCGAGTCCGGCCTCAGCACCGTCTCGACGGATGGCGGCGAGTTCCGGCTCTCGCCCGTCCCTGCGGGCAAGGCCACGCTCGTCGTCAACTACACCGGCTATCGCGCCGCGAACGCCACGCTCACCGTGCCGGCCGGCGGCAGTGTTTCCCACGAGTTCAATCTCGTCAGCACGCTTCAAAATGTTCCCGCCGCCGATGGCACCGTGAAGCTCGAGGCCTTCACCGTCTCCACCGAACGCGAGGGCGCCGCCAAGGCGATCATGGATCAGCGGCGAAACATGAACATCACGAACACGGTCGCCTCCGACACCTTCGGCGACAACGCCGAGGGCAACGTCGGCGAGTTCCTCAAGCATCTCCCCGGCGTCGAACTCGATCTCTTTTACGGCGAGGTCCGCACCGTGCGCCTCGGCGGACTCGGCTCGGAATACACCTCCGTCACGATGGACGGCATCGCGCTCGCGAGCGTCGATGCCAACAACAGCGGCTCCGGTGCCGCGCGCTCGTTCACGATGGAGATGGCCTCGCTCAACAGCATGGAATCGATCGAGGTTTCCAAAACGATCAGCGCCGACATGGACGCCAACGCCCCCGCCGGCACCATCAATCTCCGCACCAAGCGCGCCTTCGATCGCGCCGGCCGCCGCGTCGCGTGGCAGGCCAACGTCGTTGCGCATAGCGAGGCGATGAACTTCAACCGCTCGCTC
>JBKJRG010000317.1:0-8545 GCA_046594805.1 Opitutaceae bacterium
CGGCACGGTTTTCAACGTCCGGAGCGAGGCGGCCTCACAACTTGAAGTCACCGTCGTGGAGGGCTCGGTCGATGTTCATACCGGCCAGACCGCCGGGGCGGGCGCCGTCCCCGTGGCGCTTCGAGCGGGTGGCCGTGGGGTGCTCGATGGCAAGGGAGCCGTTCTCGTCACAACCCTGTCCCGCATTGACGTCGAAAACGCGGTCGCGTGGCGTCAGGGTCAGATCGTCTTTGTGGACGTTCCACTCTCCGAGGCGGTCGCTCGCTTTGCCCGCTATCATGGGCGGGCCGTCCGGGCCGTCGGGCCCGCCGCCAGCCTGCTGGTTGGCGGCACGTACAGCCTCGATGACTTCGACGGATTCTTTGCGGCACTGCCCCGTATTTATCGGGAATCGGGACTGGAAGTGAATCGAGAGCTCAGCGGCGCCTTGGTCATCAGCCTGCCCGGTGGCCGCTGATCCATTAACGTCTGGATTGTCCCGCACGATGACTGGCGGACCTTTATTTCATTTCGCGCCGCCGGCCCAGGTCGATGGTGCCGGCATGCGTCCCTGGCTCGCCCTCCGCCGCTTTTTCGCGCTGTGGGCCGTCCTGCCGTTCGCAGCCGCGGCGGCGCCGCTCGAGTTCAATTTACCCGCGCAGCCCGTGCCGGCGGCGCTGATGGCGTTTTCCAAGCAAACCAAAATCGACGTGCTGTTTTCGCCGAACGACCTGCGCAAGGTGGATTCCGCCGCCGTGATGGGGCGTTACGAGCCGGAAGATGCGCTGGCGCGGCTGCTCAAGGGCACGGGCTTTGCCGCCCAGCAGACGGGCAAGGGGAAATTCGTCGTCACGCCGATCGCACCGCGCAACGGTGCCATCAAGGGCCGGCTGCTGTTGCCCGACGGGACGCCAGCGGGCGGCGTGCGGGTCCAGCTCGCGGACACCAAGCTCCGCACCGTCACGAATGCGACGGGGGCATTCCATTTCGACTCGGTCCCGCCGGAAACCTATCGCGTCGTCGCCACCGCGGAGGGCTACGTGGCCCTCCAGTTCAAAGCCGCGACGGTCGAGGAGAACCGGCTGCTGTCGCTGGGAGACCGCACGATGCTCAAGGCCAACGATCCCGAACGACTCGCGCCTTTCGTGGTCCAGGGGGCCACCGATCGCCGGATGCCGCTCGACTACGAGCGCACGCCAGCCGGCCCCCGCGTGGCCGTCGGCAACCTCGACCTCCGCCGCACCGAGAACGGCGCGCTCCCCTACACCGTCTACGATCGCAGCCAGATCGCCCGCAGCGGCGTAGTCAATCTCAACGAGTTTTTGCAACGCGAACTGCTCGACAGCGACGCCGCGACCCGCCCCCCGGAACAGGACGGCACCCAGCCGAGTTTTGTGGCGGGCAGCTCCAATCTCAGTCTCCGCGGATATGGCGCGGACGAAACCGTCATCCTGGTCAACGGCCGGCGGCTGCCGGAAGTGCTCACCACCGGCATGGGCGCGCTCCCGCCGGACGTTAATTTTATCCCGCTCAGTCTGGTGCAGCAGGTGGAGGTGCTGCCCATTTCCGCCTCGGCACTCTACAGCGGCAATCCCGTCGGCGGGGTAATCAACATTGTCCTGCGGCCCGGCCACGACGTGAACGCGACGGAGGTCTCGGCCACCTACACCAACGCGATGGCGGGCTTCGACGCGCCGCAATCCTCCCTCTCGCTGCTGCACACGCACAATCTGCTCGGGGGCGCGCTGCGCTTGCGGTTCAACGCCTCCTGGGCCCGGGCGGTGCCGCCCACGGAGGCCGAGCTGGGCTATCACCAAAGTCGGGCGCCGCCGCCCGCCGCCCTCGAGGCCGCGATTTTTCGCGCGACGCCCTATGTGCGCTCCACGAATCTCGGCCCCCTTTTCGGTCCCGGCACTGCGCCGGTGACCTCCGTGGCCCCCGGTGCCGATGGCAATGGGGGCCTCGCTGCGTTTGCCGGGCGCGAGGGCATGCCGAACCTGGACTTCTTCAAGTCGATGGGCGGCTCCGCAGCGTCGCTCGACAGTCTCGATTATCCCTACGGCCGGCACCAGCGCCGCACGGTCTACTTCGGCTCCGCATTGTACGATGTCGCCCCGTGGCTTCAGCTCGGCTTGGAAGGCAGCTACGCGCGGACCACCGTCAATCGCGGCTACGATGTCTTTGCGACGGACCTGGTCATGCGCGCCGATGCGCGACTCAACCCGTTTCGGCGCGCCATCGCGGTCTCGCTCAATGAGACTGCGCCCGAACTCGGACAGGATTACAGCGAGGCGCGGCTGAAATTTTCCTCCGTTTCCCTGGGGCTGTTGTTCAGGCTGCCGGGGGACTGGCGGCTCGCGCTTGACGTCCAGTATGCCCTCAACTTGAGCCAATACCGCGGGCTCGTCCGTGCGGATGCCATCCGCTGGCAGCAGCTCGTCGATCAAGGCCGCTACAATCCGCTTCGCGACACCCAGCTCAACGGACCGCCCCCGGCTTTTTATGATGAAGTGCTGGTGTATCGGGGCGGACGGGGGAATTTCGTGGCCCTCGGCGACTACGACACCTGGGACGCGGCGGCGCGCGCGACCAACGAATCGCTGAAGCTGCCGACCGGGTTGAGCACGTTGAACGTCGGCGTCGACTACCGTCGCAGCCATCTCGCCAAATTCACCGACGAGCGCAAATTTGGCGACGGCACGCTCGCCGAGCCGCCGATCCGGTGGGGCGGACGCACGCTGCAGCGCTATAGCGCTTTCACCGAACTGCAGTTTCCGGTTCTGCCGTTGAACTGGCTGCCCTCCTGGTTGCGGAACGTCGAGGCCGATGTTGCGGTGCGGTATGTGGCGTCCGACAGCGCGAACGAAGCCAACGTGGCTCCCACCTACAGCCTCAAGGTGGAATTTGCCGGCGGACTCTCGCTCCGCGGCAGCCTGACGACCTCGAGCCGCTTTCCGACGCCCAACATGAGCCGGTTGGTTGTCGCCTCTGCCAGTGGCGGAACCGGCGTCGAGCCCACGCTCATCCTGGATCCAATCCGCGGGCAGAGTTACAACGTGCTGGCGAGCGAGGCACTCAACCCGAACCTCCGGCCGGAGTCGGCTGTCACGCAAACCGCCGGGGTGATGTTTCGGCGGGGTAACGTGCATCGCTTCCGCGCCGCGGTCGATTTTGTCGACACCCACAAGGTCAATGAACTGATCTTTCTCGGGCCGACGACGATTATGCTGCTCGAGTCGTTGTGGCCCGAGCGGGTGCAGCGGGCGCCGCTCCAAGCGGGGGATTTTCGTCGCGCTGGTCCGGTGACCAGCCTGCTGACCGGCACCATCAACCTCGCATGGCGGCACTCGCAAAACTGGAACACGTCGCTCACGTACGCGTGGACCGGGTGTTTCAAGGGCACGCTCGAGGTTTACGGGCGGTTGTTGTATTTCCAACGTTACGACCGCCAGGTTTTCCCGACCTCGGGCGTAGTCGACGAACTTGATCAGCCTGGTGGCACCGCGCCGGGCTTGCTGCGTTACCGCGCCAATTTTGGCGCGGGCTGGGCAAATCGGAATTTCGGTTTCGGTCTGGACGGACACTATTTTCATCCGCGAATTCTGCCGGAGACGGAGTGGTTGAGCCAGGGCAGCCGCGAGGTCGGCCGCTTTCTGCAGTACGATGCCTACGTCCAGTCGGAGCTGGGCCATTGGTTGCCTTGGAAACTTTTCCGCCAAGGCCTGCGCGCCCAGGTGCGAGTGAACAACGTCTTCGGCGCCGGCTTTCCGCACTACGCGAACGAATCGTCCGGCGCGGGCGTGCAGCCCTACGGCGACTGGCGGGGCCGGGTGTATTCGCTTTCGCTGACCGCCGCGTTCTGAGCGAGGCGCTTCCTCAAGTAGCGACGGGCCTGCCGAGTGGCTGTGGCTTTCCCGTTTCAACACGCTCAGGGCCCTGAGCCAGTCGAAGGGCAGCCGCAGATCCTCCGAACTTCGGCAGGATGCCGCAGCCACTTGGGACGTCCTTACCACCTCAATCACGGCAGGCAGTGACGCCGGCCGCTACTCGTCTCAATGCTCGATTTTCAATAGCGGGTTTCCCCTCGCGGGTTGTCGTTTGCAGCAGACAACATGAGCAGCCCAACGACCACCACCGCGCCCACCGGGCCGACGGCTCAGATCGCCGTTCCGCTCTCCCCCACTCCTGCACCGATCAATCTCTCCGACGAAAAACTCCGTGAGACCCTTAAACGCTGCTCGCCCGACACCTATGAGGCGGCCAGCGAATTCCGCCGAACGGGAAACGTGGCCCTCCTGCCCGTTCTGGTCCACGGGATCATCGAGCGTTACGTCAAACGCGAGATCCGCGGAAAACTCGGCCACGGGGACGACTCGCTCCGCCTCGTCGAGGACCTGGGCCTCGATTCGCTCACGCGCATGGAAATCGTCCTCCTCGCCGAGGAGGTCCTGCCCATCTCGATCGATAACGAGGACCTCTGCCAGCTAAGAACGTTGGGCGACGTGAAGCAGCGGATCACCGAACTGGTGTCTTCCTTGCCAGCCGGCGCGGTCAGCGAGACCGCGTCTCCGCCGCCCGCTGGAGCCAGTCCCGGCCGCTCCGCTTCCGCCTCCACCGCGCTCTTTCCCGCGCCTCAATCCCCGCTCGTTTCGCGCTAATTTTATCAACCGCTCGATTTTAGGTGTTCACTGCGCATTTTCATCTTTAGCGCCATCGCTCTGTTTCTCGCCCACGCAGCCGTAGCCCAGATCAGCTGGACCCTTCGAAACCAGACGCCGAATGCCGGCTGGAAGCCGGCGCTACTCAGTCCTCGTACCCGCCCACGCTCACCGACTGCCCATTGTGCTTCGCGCCAAGTTTGAGGATGAACGGTGCCGCCGACTTCGCCCACTGCTCTGCCTTCGGATAATTCGCCGCGCCGTCGGCCCAGCAGGAGCGCAACATGTCGGTGTCAATCACGCCGGGATTCAGCGGCACCGCCGCCATGCCTTTCGGCAGTTCCTCGGCCATGGCCTTGGTCAGTCCTTCAATCGCCCATTTCGACATGCAGTACGGCCCCACCTCGGGCGAGACGCTTCGGCCCCAGCCCGAGCTGAAATTGACGATTACTCCTTTTTTCTTCGCCACCATCGCAGGCACAAAATGCCGCAGCACATTCTGTGTCCCGCGGATGTTCACGTCGACGAGCTTGGTGAACTCGCGGTCGTCGTGCTCCCAAGTCGGCGCCAGACGGTTCATGATCGCAGCATTGTTGATCAGAAAATCGGGCGGGCTGTCGTTCTCCAGGACCTTGGCCGCCCAAAGCGCGACCTTGTTGTCCAAGGCCACGTCCACGACCGAAAAATCGTGCGGCGCCTGGTGCGTCATCCTCAGCTCGAAAATCGCGTCACCACTGCGTCCGCAACCGATGACGGTGTGACCGCTGCGAATGAACTCCTCCACCAGTGCGCGACCCAACCCGCGCGTGACTCCCGTGATGACGATCTTCATGGAAGGAGCGCAGGCGTCCCGCCTGCATCCGTCAAGGCGGAGTCGAGCCCGAGGTCGCTCCGGTAGCGGAACGCGGGAGCGTTTCGTTCCCGTGCGAAAAGCTCACGTTTTCCGCTCCGCCGCCCCTACCGCGACTGGAGGCTGAACTTGTTCAGCCCCGTCTTGCGGCACGCATCCATCACGAAGGCCAGTTTTTTCAACTGGGTCGTCTCGTCCGCCTTGATCAGGACCGGGATGTCGCGGTCCACGTTCTTCACTTTTTCCAGCAATCCCAGCAACTGCTCGTCGGTCACGTTCGCGCCGTTGAAGGAAACCACGCCTTCCTTGTCGATCCCGATGGTGACGGTGCCCTTGAATTCGTTTTTCCCCGCCGTCTCCACCTTCGGCAGCGTGATGTTCAGCGTCGCCGCCGATTTGAACTGCATCGTGACGAACGCGAAAAAGATCAACATGACCAGCACATCGATCAACGGCACCAGGTTCAGCTCGGGCCGGCGGCGCCGCTTGCTTTGCAACAGGCTCATTGCCGCGTCCGCTGCAGGATGCGCTCGAGCAGCACGTCAAGCTGCGCGGCGTAGTTCTCAATCTTACGTTGCAGGTAGCCGCTGCCGACCAGCGAGGGGATCGCGATGCACAAGCCGATCACGGTGGCGGACAACGCGAGGGCGACACCCTTGGTGAACGCCACGGGATCCGGCAGCCCGGTGTTGGGGGAAATCTGCGAGAAGACCTGCAGCAGGCCGATAACCGTGCCCGTCAGGCCGATGAGGGGTGCCGCGGCGTAAATGACGTCCAGGTAAGGGACGCCGCGCTCCATTCGGTTCAGCTCGAGCCGGGCAAAGGCCTTCACCGCCCCTTCGTCGTTCTTGTGCTGCTCCGCAAATTCCACGATGCGCGCCAGGACGGTGTGCTTGCCCCCCATCAGCGGCCGGCCGTTGACCACGGCGTCCACCAGATCCGGCGGCATGACCGCGGCGCGGCGCAGCGCATAGGCTCGCTCGCACACGATGAACACGGCGCCAGCCGAACAGAGGGCGAGCGGATAAATCAACACCCCGGCTCCCTTGAACACTTCAATCATGGCAAACATCATGGCTGGAAAGAAGAACGTGCCGCGGTGTGACGATGGCGCGAGGGAAAAGTTCGGACAAAATCATGGCTTTGAAGTCTGCGCCTTTCTTGTGCGCGAGATTCTCACGGATGCCGGCGGTCGGGCTCGCTCTCCGAGCGGGGCCTGGGGTGGCCGCCCGATGACACCTGCACCCGAGAAAGCGACGCTGCCATCCAGGCCGGTTCGGAGAACCAGCCCCACCTCTTAAATCCCTGAGGTCGCAAGATAGGGCAACTTCGCGGCGATGCTTTTCACCGCCGGCATGCCGTCGAGCAACTCGCCAATCGCGTCCCAGCGTCCATTGATCAGCGCATCGCGATCGGCGGCACGCACGCGGGCTTTCACCGTCTGCCCGGCGAACCGGATTTCCTGCTTCGCCACGTCGACAACGATTTCCACCTGGGGATTCGCTGCGATGGCCGCGGCGATCTTCGCGATGTCCTCCCGGCCAGCCTCGAAGCACGGAATTCCCAATGTCGTGCAATTCCCGAAGAAGATCTCGGCGAAGTTCTCCGCCACGACCGCCTTGAACCCGTATTTCTGGATCGCCTGGGGCGCGTGCTCGCGCGACGAGCCACAGCCAAAATTGGCGCCGGAAAACAGGATTGTCGCCCCCTTGAAGCGCGGCTCGTTCAACGGATGCGGCTTGTCGGATCCGTCAGCGTTCTTCCGCACGTCATAGAACAGGAACTCGCCAAGTCCGTCGAACGTGACGCATTTCATGAAGCGTGCCGGGATGATGCGGTCGGTGTCGATGTCGTTGCCAGGGACACATACGCCGCGACCGGCGACTTGGAGGATTTTTTCTAATGCCATGGAGAATTATTAAGTTCGGAGTTTGCGGTTTGGGGCGTGGCGTTGGGGAATTCGGAATTGATGGGTTGGGAACACCAAACACCAAACTCCAATCCCCAGACTCCGCACGGCGGCGGGCCCTCAATTCACACTCGCATGAGCGAGGTCGAACACTTCCCGTGCGTCCGCCACGGACCCCGTCACCGCCGCCGCGGCCACCATCAGCGGGCTCATCAGGAGCGTGCGGCCGGTGGGGCTGCCCTGGCGGCCCTTGAAGTTCCGGTTGGAGGAACTCGCACAGAGTTGATCACCGATGAGCTTGTCGGGATTCATCGCGAGGCACATCGAGCAACCGGCGGCGCGCCACTCGAAGCCGGCCTCGACCAGAATCTTGTCGAGCCCGAGTTTTTCGCACTGGAGCCCCACGATTTGCGAACCGGGCACCGCGATGGCCTTCACCCCCGCGGCGACCTTCCGGCCCTTCACGAACTTCGCGACCTCCTGGAAATCGCTCAGCCGGCCGTTGGTGCACGAGCCGATGAACGCCACGTCAATCTTCGTCCCCTTGATCGGCGCACCCGGCTTCAGCTTCATGTAGGCGAGCGCCTCCTCGATGGAGGCCTTCTCGTCGACCGCGCTCGTCTTCGCCGGATCGGGGATCGATTCGTTGATCGAGATGCCCTGCCCGGGATTGATGCCCCACGTCACGGTCGGCGCAATGTCCGCCGCCTTGATCGTGACGACATCGTCGTAATGGCAGCCGGCATCGCTCGCGAAACTTTTCCAGTGCGCGACCGCCGCATCCCAGCCCGCGCCCTTCGGGGAATAGGGCCGCCCCTTGAGGTAGGCCAAGGTCGTCTCGTCTGGATTGACGTAGCCCGCGCGGGCGCCGCCCTCGATCGACATGTTACACACCGTCATCCGCTCTTCCATCGTGAAGCGGTCGAAAACTTCGCCGCCATACTCGTAGGCGAAACCGGTACCGCCGTTCACGCCGAGCGTGCGGATGATGTGGAGGATGACGTCCTTCGCATAAACGCCCGGCCGGAGCTTACCCGTCACATTGATCCGGCGGACCTTTAACTTGCCCAGCGCCATCGTCTGCGTCGCCAGCACATCGCGGATCTGCGTGGTGCCGATGCCGAACGCCACCGCGCCGAAAGCGCCATG
>JBKJRG010000439.1:0-5338 GCA_046594805.1 Opitutaceae bacterium
CCGAGCCGGCCTGGGTTCCAGCGCGATTCGCTCGTCAAACTCAGGGCGGCTCGGAAAGCCGCCCCCACCTTCCAACCGGCTACGCCCTCTAAGCAGGCTTTCATGATTTCACGGCCGGCGTCAGGGCGCCGGCGGGTTTGTAGTGCAACGCGTCGCCCTCGATGAACGGCAGCGCCGCAAAGGCCGTGGGATCGAGCAGGAGCCCGGTTTCCGGCAGGTTCGCGAGCGTGATCGTGCTCAACGCCGGCACTTCGGCGGCCAGGGTCGACCACAACGCGTTGGTTTCCGTCGCGACCGCGGCGCCGCCCGCGGCACCGATGAGTTTGGCCAACACGACGAGATCGTCGGTGGCGCCGACCGGACCCGGCACGCATTTCTGGAATTTCTGCAGACGGAACTGCTGGTTCACGAACGTGCCGGTCTTCTCAAACACGGTCAGCGTGGGAAAAACGACTTTCGCCCCTGCACTCGTGGCGTTCACCTGCGGGCCGAGATAGACGACGGAAACTTTCGCGAGCTGCGCGGCGGTGAGTCCGCCCTCCATGAGATCCTCGCCCACCGCCACGATCGCCTTGACCCGGCCGGCATCGATTGCGGCCGCGAGTGACGCGAGTCCGCCGACGCGGAGAGTTCCGGCGGGAACTGGGGCCGCGGCGCCCTCGCCGCGATCGGCGGAACGCGGCGTGGGCGCCGCATCCCCAATTTCGGTCGCTTGCCCACTCCGGTCCGCACCCGGCAGTTCCTTGATCAATCCGGTGACCAGCGCCCCGCGGACATTTGGATTCTTGTCCGCGGAAATCAGGATGCCGTCGCCGGCCCCCACCCGGCTTACCAGATGGGTCGAAGCCCCCAGCGCGCTGGCCAGCTTCCTCGTCAGGAATTGTTCCTCGACGGAGCTGCGGCCCGAGCCGACCACGGCGCAGCCACCCGTGGCCGATTTGAACAACGCCCCCGCGGCATTCACGGCCATTTCGAGCGTGCTCTCGACCCCGTTCACCCGGCAGGCGACCAACCGATTATCGGCGCGGACCGCTTTATAGAGTTCGCGCCCGCTGTCCGCCATCCACGTGTCGTTCACCTCGTCGTTGCGCCGGGGCGTAATCCGGTAAATCAGGCCCTCGCGCGACCAGACGACGCTGTTCACGCCGACACTCGATTCGGTATCGATGCTATTCGTCTGCTTGAGAAACCAGACCCGCATCTTGAAACGAAAATCCGTGCTGGTCAGCGCGCCCACCGGGCAGATGTCGACGGTGTTGAGCGAGTAATTGTTCGTGAGCGCCTTGCCGGGATAACACGTGAGCGTCGAGTAGCTCCCGCGGTCGACGAAGCCGAGCACGTCGTCCTTGGCGATCTCCTTGCAGAACCGGATGCAGCGTGAGCACAGGATGCAGCGCTCGTCGTCGAGCGTGACCCGCGGCCCGAGCGGCGTTCGCTTCGGCTTCACGTTTTTCTGCTCGATATAGCGCGAGTAGCCGCGGCCGTAGCCGGTCGATTGTTCCTGCAGCTTGCACTCGCCGGCCTGATCGCAAATCGGGCAATCGAGCGGATGATTGATCAGGAGGAACTCCATCACGCCCTCGCGGCAGTCCTTGATCTGCGGGGTGTTCGTGCGGATGTGCAGGCCGGGCGACGCGTTGGTCGCGCAGCCAATCTGGGGCCGGGGGATCCAGTTGACCTTCTGCTTTCCCGTCGCCGGATCCATGATCGGCGCCTTCGACGCGGGATCGACGGCCGGCATGCCCATTTCAACCAGACACATCCGGCAATTGCCCACCACCGAGAGTTTCGGGTGATAGCAATAATACGGCACATCGACCCCCACCAGCCGCGCGGCTTCGATCACATTCGTGCCCTTGGGCACGGCGATCTCCCTGCCGTCGACGTTGACGGTGACGAGGTCGGGTTTGGGCGGTGCGATCATTGCTGGGAATTCGGATTAACCACAAAGGCACGGAGACACAGAGTAGACTCTGCGCTTGGGCTCGGTGTCTTTGTGTCTTTGTGGTTCATTGCTAAACAAGCTCAAGCGAGCCGGCCGGTTTGGCGGCTTTCTTGGTTTCGGGGTATGTTTTGAATTCGTCGCCGAACTTGGCGATGAAGCTCTGGGTCGGCCAGGAGCACGCCTCGCCAAACGCGCAGATTGTCCGGCCCGCAATCTGATCCGCCACGCTCTTCAACAGCACGCCGTCGCCGGCTCGCGGCGTTTCGTGGACCATCCGGTTCGTGATTTTCTTCATCCACAGCGAACCCTCGCGGCAGGGCGTGCACTGGCCGCAGCTTTCGTGGGCATAGAACGCGTTAATGTTGGCCAGCGCCTCCACCATGTTCACCGAGTCGTCCATCACGATGACGCCGCCGGAGCCGCCCATCGTCCCGCAAGCGGCGAGCGTGTCGAAATCCATCGGGATGTCCTCGACCGTCAGCGTGCGCGAAGTGCCGTCCTTGTTCTTCAACGTGAAGGTCTCGCCAAATTTGAGGATCTTCGCCGAGGAGCCGCCGGGGATCACCGCCTTGAAGGTGCGGCCCGGCAGCGGCCCGCCGCAGACTTCGTGCAACAACTCCCCCAGGGTGATCTTGCCGACTTCGTATTCGTAGTAGCCCGGTTTTTGCACGTGACCGCTCACGCAGAGCAGCCGGGTGCCGGTGTTGTTCGGTGTGCCGATCTTCGCGTAGTTGTCGCCGCCCAGCTCGAGGATGTGCTTCACGTGGCACAGGGTCTCGACGTTGTTGACGATTGTCGGGCACTGGTAGAGGCCGAGCACGGCGGGAAAATAGGGCGGCTTGATCCGCGGGTACGGGCGCTTGCCCTCGAGTGACTCGATCAGCCCGGTCTCCTCGCCGCAAATGTACGCGCCAGCGCCGCGATGCACGTAGATTTCGCAGCCGTAACTCGTGCCCAGGATGTTCGGCCCGCAGAAATGCGCCGCGCGGGCCTCCGCGATCGCCTTCTCCAGAATCCGGGCCCCGTGCGGGAATTCGCCCCGGATGTAGATGTAGGCCTGCTTCACGTTGTTCGCGAAGCTGGTGATCATGATGCCCTCGATGAGCTGGTGCGGATCCTGGTGGATGATGTAGCGATCCTTGAAGGTGCCTGGCTCGGACTCGTCGGCGTTGACGACGAGGTAGATCGGCTTGCCGCTCTTGCGGTCGACCAGGCCCCACTTCACGCCGCACGGAAACCCCGCGCCGCCGCGGCCGCGCAAGCCTGACTTCTTCACCTCATCGATGATCGCCGCCGGCGCGAGCGTGACTGCTTTCTTCAACATCTCGTAGCCGCCGTGGCGCTGGTAGCACGCGAGGTCGTTGGAATAACCCGGCGCGTCGATGTGCTTGAAGATGAGCCGACGTTGTGGGGGAGCGGGCATGCTGGAATTGCGGATTGGCGATTGCGGATTGCGGATTCCAGTCAGCGACGCTGCGCGGCGGCCCGCTTGATTTCTGCGCTGAGCTGCTTCGCTTTTGCGGGGTCGACCTTTTCATGGAGGTCGTCGTCGATCAACACGACCGGCGCCGTGCCGCAGCTCGCGAGGCATTCGACGAACTCGATCGTCACCTCGCCGTCCGGCGAGATTTCCCCGCGGTGGGTGTTGAATTCCTGCTCGAACGCCGCGCAGGTCTTGTAGCCGCCCATCAGCGCGCAGGAAAGCGTGCGGCAGACCTTGATGTGCCGGCGGCCGATCGGCTGCTGCCGGAACATGGGGTAGAAGGTCACGACCTCGTACACGTTGATCGGCTCGAGCTCGAGCTTGCGCGCCACCCACTCCGTCGCCTCCGGCGAAATGTAGCCGGCGTCCTCCTGGATGAGGTGCAGCAGCGGCAGCACCGCACTCCGCTTCACCGGATAATGCGGGATGACTTCGTCGATGCGACGGAGCGTCTCGGAATTTAGATTCATCGAACAAAAAACGCAGCAGTGCCCACGGAACACACCGAAGACACGGAAGAAGCCATCCAAGCGATTTTCATTTCTGTGTGTTCGGTGTGTTCCGTGGGTAGCCTCTCACCGGTCGCACTCCCCCATCACGAAATCCAGGGAGCCAAGGATGGAAACGACGTCGGACACCAGGCAGCCGACGCACAGCTTGGGCAGGATGGAAAGGTTGCAGAACGAGGGTGAGCGAATCTTCAAGCGGTACGGCACGCCGCCGCCCTTGCTCACGATGAAGAAGCCGAGCGCTCCCTTGGGGTTCTCCGCCTCGAAATACACTTCGCCCGCCGGCATCTGCGGCCCTTCGGTCACGAGCATGAAATTCTGGATCAGCTCCTCCATCGAGCTCATGACCTTGTCCTTCGGCGGCGCAAAAATCTTCCGAGCATCGGTCGCGAACCACGGGCCGTCCGGAAACTTCGCAATCACCTGCTTGATGATCCGGACCGACTGTTTCATCTCCTCGCCCCGGACCAGGTAGCGATCGTAGCAGTCGCCCTTGGTGCCGACCGGGACGTCGAATTCGTACTGCTCGTAACCCGAGTACGGCTTGTCCTTCCGCAGATCGAGTCCGACGCCCGAGCCGCGCAGGTTCGGACCGGTGATGCCGTAGGCCAGCGCGTCCTCCCGCGAGATCACGCCGACGCCAACCGTCCGGTCCATGAAAATCCGGTTCCGCGTGAGCAGCTTCAGGATCTCGTCGAGAATCGGCAGGAATTGATCGCAGAATCCGCTGACGTGCTCGAGCCAGCCGGGCGGGATGTCGCGCTGCAGCCCGCCGATCCGGGAGTAACTCGTGGTGAACCGCGCGCCCGTGAGTTCCTCGAACAACTTGTACATCTTCTCGCGCTCGGTGAAGCAGTACATGAACACGGTCCACGCTCCCGTATCGATCCCGAACGCGCCGAGCCCCATCAGGTGGGACGAGATCCGGGCCAGCTCCGCCGTGAGCACGCGAATGGCCTGGCAGCGCGCCGGGACTTCCAGTTTCGCCAGCCGCTCGACCGCGATGGCGTAGGCCATGTTGTTCGCCAGCGGCGCGAGATAATCCAGCCGGTCCGTGTAGGGCACGAACTGGTTATAAGTCATGTTCTCCGCGATCTTCTCGTCGCCACGGTGCAGGTAACCCAGCACCGGGTCGCACTTCGTCAGAATTTCCCCATCGAGCTCCATCTGGAGCCGCAACACGCCGTGCGTCGAGGGGTGGGACGGCCCCATCGAGAGTGACATCTTCTCGGTCTGGAACTCCTGCTCGGCCACGGCATTCCTGGCCGCCGTATCGGGAAAGGAAAAGTCGGTGGCCATCATCAGTCCTTCACCTGCCGCAGATCGCTCTGGCCGGGTTGGGCGCGGCGATCGCTCCAGCTCTCGTCCTTTGCCCGCGGCTCGGCCTCGGTCAGGTTGATT
>JBKJRG010000092.1:0-8548 GCA_046594805.1 Opitutaceae bacterium
AGCCTACCCGAATAACGCGGCGACCGCGATTGAGCTCGAAATCACGATGGCCCAGGTGATTGGCGAGGAAAAATTCAAGAAATGGTGGTCCGGCGCGAAGAAGGCCATCGCCAAGGATCCGCGCGTGGCGGTCCCGGAAAAGAAGACCGAATGCTATATCTTGCGCGAGACGCTGGTCTCAGTCGAGGATGAGATTCTCGACCAATTCAACAGCACGCGCTCGGCCCGCCGCCGCATCCTCCTGGCGGAGGAATTGCTCGGGGCGATCGGCAAGAAAGAGGTCAAGGGCGACCTCGGCGTGGTGCTCAAGGGCGTGGCCGATGCCGTCAAGGATTCCAACCAAATCGACGAGGCCGAGCGGCTTTATGGCGCGGTGGTCCGCGACGACCTGGCGAAGGCGTTGGGGTCGGACGCTACCTTCGAGCCGACGCAGGCCCAGATTATCGCCAACGTGCGGGACCTCCAGGGCATCGCCGAGAAGATTCCGGTCCAGTTCCAGTCGCGTTTCCTCGAGCTCATTCACGAGACGCACCCGATCGAGTCCCGCGACATCCTGTTCAGCCTGCTCAAGACCTCACAGGGCAAGTTCACGACCGAAGTGATCAACTTCCTGGTCGAGCAGGGCCACGCCGACGAGCTCGCCGCCACGCTCAAGCGCTGGCAGACCGAGCAGAACCTGCGCGCGCCCGTCCTCCTCTGGATCGTCAAGAACCGGCACTCGAAGAAATTCGCGAAGC
The DNA here is from genome assembly GCA_046594805.1 of Opitutaceae bacterium. Lineage (GTDB taxonomy): Bacteria > Verrucomicrobiota > Verrucomicrobiia > Opitutales > Opitutaceae > ER46. The sequence goes on from JBKJRG010000092.1 coordinate 738, forward strand.
TGCTTAACGACCTGATCACGCCCCGGCTCCTGCACGCCATCTTCTTCGCCATCGATTACGAGGCCCTGCAGGCCTCGAGCGCGCGCCGCATCCCGCTCGGCGACATCCTGAGCGAGGATCCGGATCTCATCTCCGATCTGCTCTCCACCGCCGATCCCGAGACGGCCCGCGATCTCGCGAATACCCTGATGCTCAACCAGGGCTTCGAGGAGCTGACGAAAAAGTCGCTGCTCGCGCGGTTCATCAAGATTTTCCCCAAGATCCAATCGCTGGTGGCGGCCGATGCCGAGGGCAAGGAAGAGCAATTGCTGGTTTCCCGTGCGAGCTTCGATCGCAAGCGCGAGGAGTACGAGTCCATCGTCTCCAAGAAAATCCCGGAGAACTCGAAGGCGATCGCCGCGGCCCGCGAGCACGGCGATCTCAAGGAGAACTCGGAGTACAAGATGGCCAAGCAGGACCAGCAGGTGCTGATGGCGCAAAAAACCCTCCTCGAAAAAGATCTCGGGCGCGCGCGCGTCAGCGACTTCAAGGAAGCCTCCGCCGAGCAGGTCGGCGCGGGGACCGTCGTCGAGGTCAAGGCCAACCACGCCGGCACGACGACGACCTATTCCATCCTTGGCGCCTGGGACGGCGATCCGGAGAATCACATCATCTCCTACAAGACCGCGCTCGGCGCCGCCTTGCTTGGGAAGAAAAAGGGCGAGACGGTCAAGGTGAAGTCCGGCGGCAACGAGGAGGAGTACACCATCCTCGCGATCAGCCGCTTCACGGACAAGTAAGCGCCGGTCAGCGCACCACTCTTCGGGCGGCCCTTGGTGGGCCGCCTTTTTTTTGCGCCCAACCATTCCAATCCGTTCAAGCAGGAAGCCAGGAAACCAGGAAAACAGACCAAGGCGGGGCTCGATTCCTGGCTTCCTGCTTGAACGGTTTGGTCCAAAATTGCTTTCCGCAGCCGGTTTCCCCACGGTCGCGCGGCGTGAATGCGTCCTGGGACATCCTCAAAATCCTTTCCGATCCAACGCGGGTGCGTTTGCTGGCGCTCCTTTCGCGCGAGGAGCTCTCGGTGGCGGAACTGCAGGACATCCTCGGGATGGGGCAGTCGCGGATCTCGTCGCAGCTCGCCCTGCTGCGGCAGGCAAATCTGGTCACGGACCGGCGCGAGGGAAAGAACGCGTTCTATTCCCTGCGGACGAGCGTCGCGCCGAAAACGGTTTTGCTCGTGAAGGCGGCCATCGATTCCGTCGGCGAGTTGCCGGTGATGGCCGACGATCGCGAGGCCCTGGATCGCGCGCTGCAGAAGCGGCGGCGGACGCAGGAGCAGTACTTCAACCTCATTGCCGGCCGGCTCGGGAAGAATTACTGCCCGGGGCGTTCCTGGGAGGCGATCGGGCACCTCGCGTTGCGGCTGACGCCGGCGATCGACATTGCCGACTTGGGCGCAGGGGAGGGGCTCCTTTCCCAATTGCTCGCGCAACGGGCGCGGCAGGTTTGGTGCATCGACAACTCACCGCGCATGGTCGAGGTCGGCACCGATCTCGCGATGAAGAACGGGTTGGACAATCTCGGCTACAAGCTGGGCGACATCGAGAAAGTCCCGCTGCCCGACAAGTCGGTCGACCTCGCGATTCTGAGCCAGGCGCTGCATCACGCGCAGCGCCCGCAACTGGCGGTGAACGAAGCGTTCCGGATCCTGCGGCCCGGCGGCCAGCTGCTTATCCTCGACTTGAACGAGCACGCCTTCGAGAAGGCGCGCGAGGTGTACGCGGATGTGTGGCTGGGTTTCAAGGAGAGTGCGTTGCACGCGTTGCTCAAGAAGGCCGGCTTCGCGAAAGTCGAAGTGACGGCCGTGGCCCGGGAAGCCAGCGAGCCGCATTTCGAGACGCTGTTGGCGAGCGGAGTGAAGCCGGCTCGCTGACCGGGGCACGCCTGCCCTGCTTTTCCAAGCTTCGCGATTGCGGCCCGACAGGCCCCGTGCCACTTTCCGGCCATCGTCGTTCCGCTTGGATTTGCCCGCCGTGGGTGAATTCCCGACTCCTCCCTGTCGTCTCATGCCCGTGCTCTTCCAACGCATCCTCCTGCCATTATTCGCCCTTCTGACCGGGCTGGGTGCAGCGACCAAGACCCAGGAGGAGACGGTTTTTCTTTTCGAGAATCGCAAGGTGACAGTCGCGGTGCCGGACGGATTCGGTTTTGCCAGCAGCAAAGACGAGCGTGGCCTGATCACCGTGCGTCTCGCCGACCGGAAGGAAAAGGCGAGCATGCAGATTACGTTCCTGCCGGACGGGGAAGGCCAGTTTGCGACCGCTCGCGGCCGGAAGGAGTTCATGCACGAGAATTTTCAGGAATACGTCGGCGCTTCGGTCGAGAAAGTGATGCAGTTCGAGGAGCTCGATCCCAAGGAGGGGAGCGGGACCTACTGTGTTTTCACCGACGCCAATCTGGTGGGCAAAACCAAGTTGCCACCGGGCGAATTCCAGCACTCGACCACCGGGGTGAAAGCCTGGCCGGGGGTTGTCGCCGTCTTCACCGTGATGAGCAATGGGACCACGACCAAGGAGTACCAGTCCGTCATGGCCATGCTCCGGCAGAGCGTGCAGGAAAAGCCGGTGCCGTTCAAATAGCGGCGCGCAGCGCCGAAGAAACTCTCGCGCCGCGCTAGAGTTTCTTCACCGCGTACGCCATGGCGTCCGCGATTTTCTCGAGCTGCTCTTCGGTGTGCATGGCCGAGATGGCGGTCCGGATGAGATCCTTGCCCGCGGGCACGCCGGGCGCGATCGACATGACGGTGAAGACGCCTTTTTCCATCAGCGCCTTCCAAAATGGGTAAACGCGTTCCTTCGACCCGAGCACGATCGGCACGGCGGGAGTTTCGCTTTCCCACGTGTCCAGGCCGAGGGACTTCAGCATCGCACGATATTTGTGCGTATTCGCCCAGAGCTGCTTCAGATGCTGCGGTTCGGTCTGCATGATCTCGAGCGAGGCCTGCGCGCAGGCGGTCTGGCTCGGGCTGATCGCCGCGGAAAAAACCGTCTGGCGCGAATTCGTCCGCAGGTACTCGATGACCTCGCGCGACGCGGCGACAAAGCCGCCGGTGCTGGCGAGCGACTTCGACATGCTGCCGCAGATGATGTCGACCTTGTCGTTCAACGCGAAATGGTCCGCGGTGCCGCGACCCTGCCGGCCAAGCACGCCGAAACCATGGGCGTCATCGAGCACGGTGAAACAGCCGTTCTCCTCCGCCAGCTCGGCGAGCTCCGGGAGGCGCGCGATATGCCCTTCCATCGAGTAGACGCCCTCGATGACGAGCATCTTTGGCGCGTCGGGACTGGTGGCGGCGAGGACCTCGCGCAGATCATCGGGATTATTGTGCGAGAAGCGCTCGACGGTTGCCATCGACAACCGGATGCCATCCCAGAGGCAGGAGTGGATATTCTTGTCAGCCAGGATGACGTCGCCCTTTTGCGCGAACGTGGCCACGCTGGAGAGACAGGAAAGGTAGCCGGCGACGCTGATGTGGCACGCCTCGCGATTGAGGAAGGCGGCCAGTTTTTCCTCGAGCTCGAGGTGAAAACCGCGGGAACCGTTGGAAATCCGGGCGCCCGTTGTGCTCGTACCCCACTTGAGCATGGCGGCGCGGCCAGCCTCGATGACTTTGGGGTGAAACGACAGGCCCAAATAGTCGTTGCTGGACAACATCACCATGTCGCGCCCGTTGAGCTTAATGGTCGTGCCCTTCTGGGCCTCCATGACGTGGTAAAACGGCGCGTACTTCAGCCGCATCTTGGTCGCGTAATCGTCCCGGCAACGCGCCTGATGGGCCTTTTTGTTTTTCGTGAAGAAAGATAACGCCATGTGCGAGCTTCACGGTTAGCACCGCGCATGCCTATTGCAATTGTAAAGGCTGGATCGCGGGCCCACTGCGGAGTTGCGGCAAATTCGGTGTGGGGCACCCAGCGTTTTCCCGCACGCGTGGTGGGGATTTTCGCTCAGCCGCGGCGTGGCAGTGTGCGGAGCCACCCAGTGAGCTCGGTCGCGTAGTGAGGCCACGTTTTGATCGGGCGGCTTTGCGCGGCGGCCGCCAGCGCCGAGCGCTCGGCCGGCGCATCGAGCAGCCGTTGGATGGCGCGGGCGAGCTCGGGTGCGGCGACGGAGTCGAGCGTGACGCAGCCTCCCTCGCGCGACGATTCACCGAGCGCGCCGCGCGCGGAACAGATGCACGGTTTGCCGTGTGCGAGGCTTTCCAGCACGGGAAGCCCGAAGCCCTCCATCAAGGAGGGATAAACGGTGAACGCGCATGCCGCGTAGGCCGCGGCCAGGCCGGCATCGTCGACGGGCCCATCGTAGCGCAGCGGCCGCCCGGCCTGTTGCAGCTCGCGCAGCCGGTCGAGGGCGAGACGCGCGGTTTGGGGCTGGGCGAGGCCGATGAGATGCAACGTGAATCGAACGCCGCATGCCCAGAGGGATTCGCAGGCCTCGAGCAGGGCGAGGTGGTTTTTCCGGCCTTCGATGCTGCCCACACTGAGGACGACGGGCGCGTCGGCCGGCGGTGCGGAGCGTGCGGCCGCCGCTGGCAAAGGCTCGAGGCCGAGCGGGAGGGCGATGACCGGCGGAGTCTGGCGGGCGCCGAGCCAGCGCCAATAATCCAGCAGCGATGCGCGGGAATCTTCCGAGATGGCCGCAATGCCATCGAACGCGAGCAACTCGACCAGGTAGCCGGGAAAACGAGCGACGGTTTTCGGCGGGGTCAGCTCGGGATGCTTGAGCGCAATCGCGTCGTGGAAAATCGCGACGCGCGGCCCGGGGGTGGCGGCGAAGAGTGCGGGCAACCCTCGCGCCACCGCGGGAGAAAATAATTCCGGCACAAGCAAGCCGGAGTTGGCGGGAAGCGCGGGGGGCGTGCCGCTCAACCACCGCCGCGCGCGGCCACGCAGCTTTGCGCCGAGTGGCCACTGCGCGCCGCGTTTCGCAGCGGGCGACTGGGAGCCGAGCGTGGCGTATTCCCAGGATTCGAGGGGGCGCCACGCGTCGCGGTGCGGATCGTGCGTGATGCCCAAGGCTTGTTCGCCGAGCGCCGCGTGCAGCGCGCGGGCGACGCGTTGGATGCCGGTGCGGGCCCGCGTATGGCTGGTGTGCGAGAGATCGAAAAGCAGGCGAGCGGCCATCGGCCCAGCGATGTACGGGCGCGCCGGCCCCACCTAAAGCCTAAACCGCCGCAGGCGCACCGTGGGCAAGTTCATGGCGCCAGCGGTGGCTTCGCCGAGCGCCCAGAAACCGGTCCCGCCCAGGGCATGGAGGAGAGTCCAGTTGCGCGGCATCCCCTGCCGCCGCACGGGTCCGGCTCAAGGTTCGATGGGAGCGAGGCTGAGATGGGAAAGGTGCAACCCGAGCAGACGTCGGTCGTCGGAATGCCCCGCCGTGGCCGGTGCGACGGCATCGGGCAATTCCAGCACGATGGACACGGGCGATCGTTCGTTCCAGAGTTCGCGCGGAATCACAAAACGCAGCGTGCGCTCGTCCGTGCCCACGAGTTGGCGGCCCAGCAGCCGCCCGTTCGCCCACACGCCGACGCGCTGGCTCTTCTGCTTGCGATCGCTGAGGAAGGCGCCGCCGGCAAACTCGAGCGCGATGTCACGCCCCGCCGGCGGGGCCACGAAACGGAGCACGGCCACGTGCGCGTCGGTCCATGCCGAGGCCTCTTCGCCAGCGCCGATGCCGAACAGGGTATAGCGGCGGTGGTCGTTGAGGGAGAAATCGAGGTGAGCTGGCAGCCGGGTGATCTCGGCTGGCCCTGCAAAGACGAGGGAGGCGTCGCGATTCACGGTGTGGGCGTCCTTGGGGGCGTCGCGCGGCGGGCGAATCTCCCAGACGGAAACGCCCGTCGCGCTGGTGATGGGCGCCGTGTCCCGCAACACGTGATCCGCGCCGAACATGAATTGCCAGCGGGGATGCACATAGAACGCGAGGCCGCGCCGCTGCAAGGCGCGCGCGACGGTGACGGACTCGTACCAGCTGTCGCCTTCGAACAGGAGCAGCTTGGGTGCCCGCGGCTGCGGATCCGCGTGCAACAGTCCCTCGAGGCGGGCGTTGACTTCATCGCCGCGGCTGCCGGGTTCGAGCCGATAGGGAAGCGAGAGAATGAAAACGACCGCCGCCGCCGGGACGGCCAACCAGGCCAGCCCTCGTGAAGCCACCGGCACGAGCCCGTCCAAGGCGAGGATCATGGCAAATGCGAGCGTGTGCACCAGAGAGTGGTTAAAGTGGCTGTTGAAGTTGGTGAAGCCGCCATCCTGCCGCATGCCCCATACCACCGTTAGCACGCTGCCCACCAGCCAGCAAACGAGCAAGGCGCGCCCAAACCGGATGCCGGCGTCCGGCGTCGTCCGCCGGCGAAAGAAAGCTGCCGTGCAAACGGGCAGCACGACCAGCCAGCCCGCGAGCAACCACCACCGCTCGACGAAAGGGGCGTGCCAGCCGTCGGTGAGCTGGGTGAACGCGGTCGGGTCGTTGAGCCCGATGAAATAGGAGGCATAGCAGACGATCGCATTCAGCAGGCCCTGGCCGGGATCGCTTTGAAAACGGAGGTGCAGGAGGATGTCGTGCGCATTGCTCATGCGACCCCGCAGGAGATCGAGCCCCAGAGGCAGGAGGGAAAGGGCGAGCAGACCGAGGGTGAGCAGACCCGTCCGGCTGCGCCATACCGCGCGGGCCGCGCTGCCCCAGTGCCGCCAGGCGCACCCGCCCGCCAGCAAGGCCATCGGGCCGACGAACAACGGCTGCGCGACGTGGCCGTGCACGAGAAATGCGCCCGTCACCGCCACAACGGGCAAGGCGGGGACTGCACCCGCCGCGAGCGCTGCACACGCAGTGAGGAAACACAGGAACGGCATGAGCAGCACATCCGGCGGCCAGACCCCGTAGATGATTCGCTCGACGTGGGGGAAGTGGAGGGCTCCGGCGACCAGCGCCACGGCGGCCACCAGCCAGGGCTGCCGCGCATGGCGGGCCAGCAGGGTGACGGCGGCCGCATAGAACGCCAGCTGCAGCAACGCGCCGGCATACAGGTGGGCGTTCCGCGGCGCCGGCGCGATCCTCAGCTTGTCGTGCAGGACCGCCTCTCCCGCGGCGTAAACATAGAAAAAGGCCGGGCCGGGATGATGGAACCCCCAGCGGGAATAATTGCCATGGAGTTCGCGCAGCGATTTCGCCCGGTAAATCTGGAGGGCGTTGGCCGCGTCATCGCCCTCCTCGTACACCGCCGTGCGAAAAAAACTTTCGCGGTAGCTCCACGTGATCCCGCACGCCAGCGCGAGAAACAGCACCCAGAATATTCGCGCGGCGGACGGGCGGACCTGGGGTGTCGGGGATGCCACGTGGTGGAAGGAAACGGGAGGAAGCGCCGGGAGGGACGCAGCCCAAGAAGCGCCCGGAATATCCAGCGCTGGCAATCGCAATCCTTCGGTCCGACCGGCAGCGCGCGGGGAGAGTGCCGGTTCCCGCCACAAATTTGGAAATGGTCGAGGCGCCGGCGAACGTGTAACGCTGGGCGCATGAGCTTGGGCTTTGGATACCTTTTTGGGCTGCTGCCCTTCTACCGCCGGTTGCAGCAGGAAAACGAGCGGCTGCGCCAGGCCCTGGCGGAGCAGGAGCCGTGGCAGCGGTTTTTCCCGCCCGGGCACTTCTATTCCCCGCTGCCCTCCCACGAGGAGATCGCCGAGGCCTTTGCCCGCGGCGGGTTCGGGCCGCCGTTCCCTGCGATCGACTTGAACGAGGCGGGCCAGCGCGCGCGGCTCGAGCGGTTGGCGGACTACTAC
>JBKJRG010000840.1:0-2500 GCA_046594805.1 Opitutaceae bacterium
GCCAACGCGCTGGTGGCGGCAAAGCCGGTGTCCTTGTCGGTGTTCACCGTGAACGGCGTGAGCTTGATCGTCTCGTCGGAGTCGGTGCTCTTCTTCGGAGCGTCCGCAAGCGTCGCGGTGGCTTGTGCGTTCAAGCGCCCGCCGGTGAGGAGCAACAGCGAGGCAACGAACAGGACGCGTCGCGTCACGCGAGGAAAAGGAAGGGTGGTCATGATGGCTTGGGGCTCGCCGGCAATTCGGCGGAGGCAGTCTGGGGTTGGGAAAACTTCGTCGCCGGCAGGTCGGGTCACAACGACATGGGGATGTTAAGCACGATCCAACGCCGCGCGAAAGAGGTAAACAACCAGGATCCCCCCGAAACGGTTGCGCGGGGCGCGGGCTCATGGGCACGCCGTTCCCGTAGGGGCGTCGCTCGCCGACGCCCGCGAATCCGAAATGGTCCTCGCAACCCCCGGGCGTCGGCAAGCGACGCCCCTACATTTGGAGATTCTACCGCCCCAAATGGCGGGCCAGGAATCCCAACACCACAGGCCGCACATCACGCGGCAGGGGTTTCTTGTTCCATGTCGCAAAATCAAACGTGTGACCCACACCTTCGAGGAGGATGAGTTCGTGCTCGACCCCGCGTTCCTTCAGGGCACGGGCCAGTTCCTCCGACTGCGGATAATCGACGGTCGGATCGGCGCGGCCGTGCAAAATCAACACCGGCGGCGAACGCCGGGTGATGTGCGTCACGGGCGAGGCGAAGCGCAGCACCGGATCGTCCTCCGACGTCGCGCCGAAATAGGAGAGCGAATTGCCCATCAGCCGGCGCGTCGCGGTCGGTTCACCTTTCGCATCGACCTGCTGGCGCGTCAGCAGATTCGCGGGCCCGTAGAGATCGATGACCGCCCGCACCGCGCTCGACTGGTTCGGATAAGGCGCGCGGGGCTCCAGCTCTTCCAGCCCGGCGGTGAAGCCCACCATCAAGGCGAGGTGTCCGCCGGCGGAACCGCCCGCGACCGCGATCCGCGCAGGGTCGACGTGATGCTTCGCCGCATGCGCGCGCAGGAAGCGCACGGCGTTTTTGCAATCGAGGAGGTTTTGCGGCCACGCCCCCTTGCCCAGCATGTAATCGATGCTGAGGGCGACGTAGCCGGCCTCGGCGAGCATCGTGCAAATCTGCTTCGCCCGCGCCTCGTTCTTCGTGCCGCCCGACCAGCCGCCGCCATGAATCCAGACCAGCGCGGGCGACAGTTTCCCGCTCGCCGGCGGAGTCGGCAGATAGAGGTCGAGCTTCTCTGCGCGGTCCGGGGCGAGGAAGGCGACGTCGCGTTCGACCCGCACCGCGGAGTCCGCAGCGCGGGCCGCGACCGGCAGGTAAATCAGCAGGAGCGCAGTGGAGAGCAGACGGGGATTCATCAGTAGAGGGGGATCGGAAGCAGGACGGATTATCCGCGAAGGTTCGATGAGAAAAAGAGCGGCAAACCCTCCGGGGCGCAAATCAGGTTTTGTGCGACGCCGGTCTGGAAGACATGGGCGGGACGCCCATGCCACGTGGCACGGGCGTCCCGCCCGTGGGTTTGAGCGATCGCTCAAAACCTGATTTGCCCCCTGCTACCGCCCCGACCGCCAATTCCGCTCGTCTACCCCCGGCGGGCCGGCTTAGAACCGCCACCATGACCCCACCCAAGGATCCGCGGATCGACGCCTACATCAAAAAATCGGCCGCGTTCGCGCAGCCCATCCTCCGACATCTTCGCGCGCTGGTCCACCGGGCCTGCCCCACGGCGACCGAGACGTCGAGAACTTCCCACCCAGCCATCGTCGTGAATACATCACTTGGATCGTCGAGGCGAAGCGCGAGGAGACGCGCCAGAAGCGGCTCGCGACCACCGTGGAGTGGCTCGCCGCGGGAAAATCGCGGAATTGGAAGTACGCCGCCTGCTGAGTATTCCGCGGAAACCCGCCCCGATCACCCCAGCGGCGCGGAAATGGCGCTTGCGGCAACTTCCCGCCTGTCGAATCCTCCGGCCTTCCGTGGCGCCCCATGGCTCGCTGGCGCTCAACCGCAATTACCACCCCGAGTGCGAGGGGATTGATCGGCGCGTCTCATCGCTTGCTAGCCCCATCATTTCTCGCCTCCCATGTACGCCTCCACGAATTTGATCTCCCCATCTGTTGCGCTCCAACCCCGCTCTCCTGGCCAATCGCTCGCGCCGATTCTTCTGGCGGACGACGATCCGGATGACCTTTTCTTCGCGCTCCGGCTGATCAAACGCACCGGCACGAAACATCCGGTGACCACCTTTGACGACGGCGCCGGCGTGGTGGATTTTCTGAGTCGCGCCTGGCTCTCGCACTCGGAGGAACGGCATCTGTTGCCCCGCCTGCTGTTTCTCGACCTGAAAATGTCCGGGCTCGGCGGTTTCGCCTTTCTCGAGTGGGCCCGCCAGCGCAAGGAGCTCGCGCCTTTGAACATCATTGTCCTCTCAGGCTCGGACGAACCCGAGGATGTAGA
>JBKJRG010000120.1:0-4724 GCA_046594805.1 Opitutaceae bacterium
GCGAACAGATGCTCGATCCGAATGTCTTCCGGCAAATCACCCACCCGGACGACTGGGCCGCGCAGCAGGCGTTGTATTCGAAGCTGGAGCGAGGGGACATCGATCGGTTTTCGGTGAAGAAGCGCTACCGGCGGCTGGATGGCCGGGAAGTCTGGGCCGAACTGACGTTCCACCGTTTCCGGGATCCGACCGGCGGTTACCAGGAAGTATCGACGCTGGTGGATGTCTCGCCGTTGCAGCGCGCGCAGGAGGAGCTGGGTTGGAACGAGGCGCGGTTCCGCTCGATTTTCGAATTGGTGCCCATCGGACTTTCCTGGTTCATCGTCGGCCGCCAGGCCGAGACGCACTTCGTCAACTCGGCGCACGCGCGACTGACCGGCGTCCCGGTCGAGCGCCGCCAGGAGGTCGAATTGTACGGCGCCGCCACGCACCCGGAAGACAATGTGCGGCAGCAGGAATTGACCACCCGGATGCAGCGCGGCGAAATCGATCACTTCAGCCTGGAGAAACGATACATCCATCCGGACGGCACCGTCGTGTGGGCCGTGCTTAATGTGCAGCTGGTCCCGGATCCCGTCACGGGCGAGCGGCAGCAAATCGCGTCACTGGTCGACGTCACGGAAGCGAAACGCCAGACCGCCGAGCTGCACGCGGCCAAGGAGGCGGCGGAGGCGGCGAACCTGGCGAAGAGCCAGTTCCTCGCGATGATGAGCCATGAAATCCGCACGCCGATGAACGGCGTGATCGGCATGACCTCGCTGTTGATGGATTCAAACCTCTCGCGCGAGCAGCGGGACTACGTCGATACCATTCGCCACAGCGGCGACGTGCTGCTGACCATCATCAACGACATCCTGGACTTCTCGAAGATCGAGTCCGGCCGGATGGAACTGGAAAACGTGGAATTCTCCGTGCGGGAATGCGTCGAGGCCGCGCTCGACCTGCTCGCGCCGAAATGCACCGAGAAAGGCCTCGATCTGTTATATGAGATTGCGGACGGCGTGCCCAACACCGTGCGGGGCGATCCCACGCGGCTCCGGCAGATCCTGGTGAACCTGCTGAGCAACGCGGCCAAATTCACCGAGCAGGGCGAAGTGGTGCTCTCGGTGCACGCGGACACCCATTACGATGGGCGGGTCGAGCTGGCGTTTTCGGTGCGGGACACGGGTATTGGCATTTCGCGGGAAGGCCTCGGGCGGTTGTTCCAGTCGTTCACCCAGGTCGACGCCTCGACCACGCGGCGTTTTGGCGGCACGGGCCTTGGACTCGTGATCAGCAAGCGGCTGGCCGAAATGATGGGCGGCCACCTGTGGGTAGAAAGCGAATTGGGCAAGGGCACGACCTTTCATTTCGGGATCGTGGTGGAGCCGCTGGGCAGCAAACCGCGGCCGTGGCTGGTGCCGGGCAGGGCCCACCTGGCCGGCCGCAGCCTGCTGGTGGTGGACGACAATGAGACGAACCGGCGGATCCTGAGCGAGATTGCCACGGCGTGGGGCATGAATGTGCGCGCGGCGGAATCGGGGGCGGAGGCGCTGGGTTGGTTGCGGAATGGCGAGCTCTTCGACCTCGCGGTGCTCGACATGCATATGCCGGAGATGGACGGCGAGATGCTCGCGCGGGAAATGCGCAAACTACGCGATCCGGATCGAATGCCGCTGGTGCTGTTGTCGTCACTCGGCGCGCGGGAAGACGTTTCGGCGCCCACCCTGTTCGCTGCGTTCCTGACCAAGCCCGCGAAAACCAACCAGCTCTTCGACACGTTCTGCCGGCAACTGAAAGCCGAGCCCGCGCCCAAGGGACCATCGACCCATCCGTTCATCGCGATCACGCCCGGGGCGGAACCGACGCAATCCGAGCGGGTGCTGCTCGCGGAAGACAACGCCGTGAACCAGAAGGTGGCGTTGCTGATGCTCCGAAAAATTGGTTTCCGCGCCGACGTGGCGGCCGACGGCATCGAGGCGCTCGAGGCGCTGCAGCGCCAGCATTACGATATTGTGCTCATGGATGTGCAGATGCCGCAGATGGACGGGCTGGAAGCGGCCGGCCGCATTTGCGCTCTCTGGCCAGCCCGCCGCGATCGACCGTGGATCATCGCGCTCACTGCCAACGCGATGCAGGGCGATCGCGAGGCCTGCCTGGCGGCCGGCATGGACGACTACATCAGCAAGCCGATCAAGACCGAGGAGCTGGCCGCCGCCCTCGAGAAGGCCCGGCAGGCGATCGCGAAAGGGTGAGGGCGGGCGGAGGGATTTGTGTTTAGAGCCTCGTCTACCGCTGAGTCCATTCACCGCTGCGTGAGAGGGGAGGTTTTGCTTTGGGACAGGATTCACAGGATTGCAGACCGGATTTTCAGGATAAAACCTTGAGAGGCGTGGGACAGTCCTGGGCGCGACGGTTGGACAAACCTCCTGTTAATCCCGGATTGAATCCTGTTAATCCTGTCAAAAAAAAGAGCGTCTCGTCTGCCGAGGGGCGCTCTCGCTGCACTCCCGTTCAGGCCGGTTTTTCCTGCTGCAGTGCGCCCGCATCCGGCGGCGTGGCGAGCGCCTCGACCTGCGGTGCAACCTGGCGCCAGAGGGCATCCGCTTTTTCCACGACGATTGCCCGGCATTTGGCGATCTCCGCTTCGCGCGCGGCGCGGTTCTCGTCGGCGATTTTCGCCAGGTCGTCCAGGTTGTAGAGAAAGACATTCTGGATTTCAGCGACCGCTGGGTCGACGTCCCGGGGCAGCGCCTGATCGATGAAGAACAGCGGGCGGGCCGGGCGTTTCTGGAGGGCGGCCCGGGCGGCGGCGAGCGACACGATGATCCCGGGCGCGGAGGTGGCGCAAACGACGATGTCGAACTCGGCCAGGTGCGCTTCGCGGTGCTCGAAGGGCAGGGCGGCGGCGCCGAGCGAGTGGGCGAGCTGCATCGCGCGCTCGAGACGCCGGCTGGCCACGGTGAGCTCGGCCGCGCCGCGGCTTTGGAACGCCCGCGCCGTTTTCTCGCCGATCTCGCCGGCGCCCAAGAGGAGGATGCGGGTGTTCTTCAGGCTGCCGAAAATCGTGAGGGCGAGATCCACCGCCACGTTGGCGATGCTCACATTGCCCTCGGTGATCGCCGTATGGGTGCGAACGTGCTTGGCCGCCTGGAAGCTTTTCTGAAAAACGCGATTCAGCACCAGGCCGGTGGAACCGCGCGCCTGGGCCGCGGCATACGCGCTCTTCACCTGACCGAAGATTTCGGTTTCGCCCAGCATCTGGGAATCGAGTCCGGCTGAAACCTCGACCAGGTGCTGCACCACGTCGCGGCCCTGCAGGGCCAGCTGGATTTTTTCAAACTCCGCCACGTCAAATCGCTGGCGGGCGCAAAAGGCCGCCGCCACCCGCGTCGCGGTATCTGCACTCGCGCCCACGCCGTAGAATTCCACTCGGTTGCAGGTGTTCAGTACCGCGAACTCCCGCAGACCCGCGAGAGAGGCAAGGTCGGCCTGTAGCGCGCCGGCGCCCTCGGGGGTAAGCGACAGTTTTTCACGGAGGGCGAGCGAAGCCTGGTGGTGCGTTGCCCCAATCACAAAGAGCCCGGCCGAGCTCATGCGCCGGAAAGGGATTTCCCGCCGGTGGGGCGCACCGCCGTGGTTTTTGCGGGCATGGGATGACGGCTGCGATCCACTGGGCCGACGGAAACCAGGGCCGCCACAAACAATCCCACGCAGGCCCAGGCGAACCGCTCCGCGAGCAACCTGCCCCGGAGTCGCAGCCCGAACGCCACCGCATAGGCGACCCACACGCCGATGGTCACAAAGAGCTTGGTCAAGTTCACGCTGGAGGTGTCGCGCAGCCAGTAGGCCGCCCCGACCGCGAGCGAGGCGGCAAGCAGCGTGACGCCCGCGCCGAGCAACCGCACGCCAATGTGATCAAGATCAATGATCGAAGGCAGGAAGGAGAACCAGCCGCCCAGGTTCTTCGAGCGGAGGGAGTGATTCCGCAAAAGGTACATCACCGAGGTGAGGGCCAGGAGCCCAAACACGCCGTAACTGAAAACCGCCAGTGCCGCATGCAGCTCGATCCAGGGATTGCTGCCGAAGATGTGCGTGCGCTGGGTGGCATCCCATGCGGGAATGACGAGCGAGACCAGGGTCAATGCGGTCGCCAGGGCGGCAGTGAAATAGCCGAGCACGCTGTGGCGGAAAGTTACCCCGATGACGAGGTAGAGCGTCGTGGCCGACCAGGCGGTGAACTGAAGTATTTCGAACGTGTTGCCGAGCGGGCATCCGCCCACATCGCGTCCCCGGGCGCCGAGGCCGGCGAGTTGCAGCGCGTAGCCCAAGGCGATCAGGCCATACGTGGACCGGCCCGCCGGCCGGCCGTGACGCAGGAGCGAAAAGGTACCCACGCTGAATCCCGCCGCATAGCAGGACGCGGCGGCCCACATCCAGGCGCGAGCAGTGAATTCGGCTAACATGAGGGTCCGAGGTTAGGACGCGGCCGGTATGGAGCAAGTCTCAGCGCGTCGGCGGACGCGGACGGAGGGGCGGTTTCCCAACCGCCCAAAACTGTTGCACCGATCGGATTTCGGCGGTTGGGAAACCGACGCTCCTTTATTTCGGCGCCCAGCCGGGGGGTCGCTTCGCGTTGAAGGCGGCAATGCCTTCCTTGGCCTCGGAGGAGTTGCGCGCGGACAGATGATAATCGTGCGCTTGCTGCAGGTCGCGCGCGAGCGGAGAAGGCCAGAGGTCGGCCA
>JBKJRG010000249.1:0-11075 GCA_046594805.1 Opitutaceae bacterium
CATCGGCGCCGGCGCTGGTTCACCCGGCGCGGGAATGGCGGCGACGAGCCCAAATTCCCCCCGCCCCCCCACGCGGGTTTCCAGCTCCGCCAGCACCGCGGCCGGCAATTGCCGGCGAATCACGGCGGGCACGGTCATCGCGAGCGCCCGCTCCGGATCGCTCATGATCAAATCGCGCATGCTCGCGCGCCGTGCCCGGGCGAGCGCCACGCCCTCCGCCTCGAGGGCGCCGCGGGCCGCCCCGGTGGCGGCACCCTGGCGTCGCGTCCAGTCGCGAAACGCGGCGAGCGTCGGCGGCAAAGCTCCGTCCCACGCTTGTGAATACGCCAGGCGCCGCAGCGCATCCTGCCGCGCAAAGGCGGCTTCGGCTGCCGCCATGGGGGGCGCGTCCGATGACACCATGGGCGTGCCGCGACCAGCCTCCGTCCGGGTGGCCACCGGCGCGGATGGCGTGCCGCGGTTCGAGCCACGGAAATTCCAGAGCAATGCGACGCTGCAAAGCAGCGCCACAGACAGAATTAAGAAGCGGGAGGAGCGCATGGGGAGGGGCCGGCCTGTCACCGGCTGGGCTCCGTGCTACCAACTTAAATTCCATGGGCCAGACTAATGCCCTAAGGGATTCCCCTATTTGCTTGGATCTTTCTCTTAAGTTTTATCTTTCTCGCTTTTCGCTCTCGTAAGACAACCGGGCCCAATCGTTCATGTTCGCGACGATTTTGAAATTGCGGTTGCACTGCCTGGCGGAGGGGAGCTTTCCCAAGCGCCCAAGTGGATTCCGAAAGCGAGTCGGATGGCGATCGTTCTGACGGTCGGCGGTTGGGAAACCGCCGCTCTTTGCCAAGCCGCGCCGCACTTCATCCCACCTGGCCCATTCGGTTGCGGTTGCCGCGGTGCGAAGATCGTTTGGCTCAATGCGCCGGCGGCGGCGCCGGACGGCCCACGAGTTTTTCGGCCGCATCACCCGCCAGGCGGACCGTTTGCGTCGGAAAGGCAAATGACAGGCCGCGGGCCTCCACCGCCCGCAGAATCGCGAGATTCACCCGCTGTTTGACCTGCATGGATTTCTGAAAGTCCGGATCCGGAATCTCGTAGGCCAGCCAGATGTCGAGGGAGGAGGCGCTCAGGTCGCGAAAAAATACCTGCACCCCTGGCGCGTCCACGTCCGGCTGCGTCGTGACGATGCGCCGAATCTCCTCCACCATCGCCTCGATCTGCTCCGGCTTCGAATCGTAGGTCAGCGCAATCACCTGTTCAAACCGGCGCCGGGTGAAGCGCGATTGGTTCGTGATCGTCTCCGCGGCGACCGTCTTGTTCGGGATCACCATCAGCGATTTGTCCACCAGCCGAATCCGGGTGGAACGGAGACCGATGTCCTCCACCATCCCGGTGTTCGGACCGATTTTGACCGTTTCCCCGATCTTGAACGGCTGGTCGATCGCCACGACGATCGCGCCGAACACGTTTGCGAGGGTGTCCTGCGCGGCGAGGGCAAAGGCCAGTCCGCCGATGCCCAGTCCGGTCAGGATCGCCTTCACATCGTAACCCAGCCCCTGGATGGTCAGGAGCACGCCAAACACGATGAACACGGTGAGCACCGCTTTCTTGATCCACGGCATGAACGCCGCCACCCCGAGCTGTTTGTCCAGGGAAATTTCAGAGGTGTGGTCGAGCACCGCGGCCAGCGCGCGCCACAATCCCCAGAAAATCACCAGCGAAAACGCCACGCGGGAGCCATAGCCAAGATAAACATCCGTCTCGGGCGTGAGCTTCAGCACTTTCAGCGCGGCGAAGATTCCCACCACCATGATGAAGGCGGCGACGGGTCCCTGCAGCGCGGGAAACAACTTGTCGTCGAGGGTCGTCTTGGTCTTGGCCGCGAGTTTGCGCAGGAAGGGAAAGATGAACGCCGTGACGATCCGTCGCGCGAGCAGGGCGATGACCAAAAGAAACGCGCTGATCGCATAATGCGTCGCGCTGTTGCCGCTGGTGCGGACATTGAACAGGTCGAGAATCAAATCGACCATGTGCTCGAGGAAGTCCGGCGGGCCGGGCTTCGTCGCGACCCCTTCCGCCCCGACGACCGCCAACACGGTCTTGTTCTGCGCTTCGGCCTCGGCGATTTTCGCTTCGGATGACCCAGCCGCGGGCACGGCATCCGCCGACCACCCTGCCGGCAGAGCCAGCAGGAAAAACAATACCATCGAGATGCGGAGCCAAACGCGCTTCATAACCGGCGAGCAATCAAGGCCCGCCACCCGGCTTGTCAAAGGCTTTGCCGTCCGGCCGCGGTAGCGCCCGCTTCCAGCCGGCTTGGAAATCGAACTTCCTCAAGGCGCCGGCACATCCGTCACCGGCGTTTTCCGGCGACGCAGCCAGCCGAACAAAAAGATTACCAAGACCAGCACCGCCTCCACCGTGTAGCGCAGCCAGTTGTAGGCGAGCGACGCATCCGCCGCCACGATCAGGTTCGACCACCACGGCAGCACATACGCCTGGACGACCTTGTCCGTCATGATCATCTCGCCGCCGACCTTGCCGAGGATGGCCGCGCCGATGAAAACGATGATCTGGTAGCGGGCCATCAGATGAGAGATCAGGTTGCTGCCGAACACGACCAGCGGGATGCTCAGGGCGAGGCCGAAAATAATCAGCGTGTTGTTGCCACCCGCGGCGCCACCCACCGCCATCACGTTGTCGAGCGACATCGTTACGTCGGCGATGAGGATCATCCACACGGCCTGCCACAAATCCTGCGCACCTTGGTTCTCGGAATTGTGCTCCGCCTGGCCCTGGCGCAGGAGCTTGAAGGCGATCCAGAGAATCATGAGGCCGCCGCCCAGTTTCAGGTACGGAATCGTGAGGAGTCTCGCGGTGACCGCAGTGAGGCCCGCGCGCAACACGACCGCCGCGCCAGCGCCCAGGAGGATGCCCATCTTCCGCTGCTTTGGCGGCAGGTTCCGCACCGCCAGCGCAATCACGACCGCGTTGTCCCCCGCCAGCACGATGTCGATCCAGACGATGTAAAAAATTGCGACGACCCAATCCCACGTGGTGTGAGGTTGGTTCGAAAGGGCGGCGGCCAGCGTCAGCAACATGGGAGCCGTGAAACCAATTTTGCGGCTCGCAGAGCGTCAACGGCAAACGGCCGGCGACCGCCCCACATCACAAAAATCGTTGGGCCCAACCGTCACGCGCGAGCGGTCGCGGCTGCCAGGGCCCGAAGAGGCGATAACGCCAGCGGCCGACCACCCGATACCCCGCGTCACGCCAGGTGCTCGGAAAGATCCCGAGCAAAGCGGCCAGAAAATTTCCCATGCCCCCTGCGACCCGCAGTGCCGCGGCCGCGCCCGCTGTGCGCAGGAGCGGGGGCTGCCGATGCCGCTGCGCCCAGTCGGGCACAAAGACCAGGGTATCGAAATCGGCCGTGGGCAGTCCGCGTTCGCGCAGGTACGCCTGCGCGAGTTCGCCCTGCAAGGGCGCGTACCGCAGGCGCCCGCGCCGGTCCAGGCGCAACAAACCGCGCACAATCCGCTGGCAGAGCCCGCACTCCCCATCGAATAAAAGCACCGGCCCAACAGGCGCGGGCGGCGGCGGGACGGTCATGGCCGGAAGCATCGCGCCCGCGCTGGCGCGGCGCAAAAATAAAACGCCGGGGCGCAAAGGCCCCGGCGGTCGTCCCAAACGTTTCCCCGTGGCCGGATCAGTTGATTGCGATCTTCCGCGGCTTGATCGTTTCGTGTTTCGGCAATGACACCCGCAGCACGCCATCGCGCAGTTCCGCGGCGATCCGGTCGACGTCCACCGCATGTTGGTGCGTCAGCACCAAGGAGAATGGAGCGGCGGCAGATTCGCGGTGGACCGGCGTCCACCCTGCCGGCTGCTGCCAGGCGCGGCGGCCAACGATGCGCAACTCGCCTTCCTCGGCGGTGAAGTCGAGGCCGTCCTTGGCCACGCCGGGCAGATAAACCGTCACGCCCCAGGCGTCAGGCGATTCCTTGATTTGATAATGTGGCTTCACGGCCGGCTGGCTGGCGCGGCCCGCGTCAGCGGCCGCGGCCGAGGGCTCGCGAGTGAGGGAGGGAATGAGATGATTGAGCAGAGACATGGTGAGTGGAATTTGACGTTGAAATGCAGGGTGGCGGCGCGACCGGTTTACTTGACCGCGACGGTGATTTTCTTCGGTTTCGTTTCCTCGCGCTTGGGCAGGGTCACGGTGAGCACTCCGTGCTCGTAAGCGGCGTGCACGCGATCGGCCTGCACCTCATCGGCCATCGCGATGGAGCGGCTGAACGCGAGTGAATCCGCGGCCTGGCCTTCCGCGCCCGGGTTTTTCCGGGTGCCGGCAATGGTCAGGTGACCGTCGACCACGTGCACGTCGATCTCCTCCCGGCTGACGCCCGGCAGCTCCGCGCGGACAAAGATGTTATCCTTGTCCTCGAAAAGATCCACGGGGAAGCCGGCGACGCCTGCGCCGTCAAAACTCGTGACCGCAGACGCAAAGAGGCGGTCGATTTCGGTTTCAAGACCGGCCCACGGCGAACGGGTCGCAAAGGCGGGGGCCCCGGTGCGATAGGTGGGATAGCTGTAACGGACGAGTTTCATGGTATTGATTTCCTTTAGGTGAGTGGATGGTTGTGCCCGGGTTTTGCATACGTCGCGCCAGCCGAGCCTGCGGCGCAACCCACGCTCGGATCGAAATTTGGGCCGGGCGGGCGGCGCGGGACTGGGCAAATCCGTCGCGCCCTGGGCCGTCCCACCCGGGAAAATTCGTCACGCTGGATCGGTTATGCCGGAAATTAACCGTGCCGCGGGCGCGATTCCTTGGTTGGGTGCCCCGCTCCCGCATGACTTTCGACTTCGATACTCCCGTCAACCGGGCGGACACCGACTCCCAGAAATGGCAGAAATACGCCGGTCGCGATGTCCTGCCGCTCTGGGTCGCGGACATGGATTTCAAGTCACCCCCTGCCATCATCGAGGCGTTGCATCGCCGCGTAGACCACGGGATCTTCGGGTACGCCCGCCCGATGCAGGCCACGGTCGACGCAGTGGTCGAGGCGATGGAGCGCCGCTACGGCTGGAAAATCGATCCCACCTGGATCGTCTGGCTCCCGGGGCTCGTGGTGGGGCTCAATGTCACGGCGCAGGCCTTCGCCGGGCAGGGCGAGGAAGTGCTGACGCTCGCGCCGGTCTACCCGCCGTTCATGAGCGCGCCGAAAAACAGCGCGCGAGTGCCCGTCACCGTGAATTGGGTACACCGAGAGGGCGGCTGGGCGATCGACTGGGACGCCCTGGAACGCGCGGTGACCCCGGCGACGAAGCTGTTCTATCTTTGCAACCCGCACAACCCGCTCGCGCGGGTGTGGCGCCGCGAAGAGCTCGCGCGCCTCGCGGAGTTTTGCGAACGGCACAACCTCCTGCTCTGCTCCGACGAAATCCACTGCGACCTGATCCTGGAGCCGGGCCTGCCGCATGTGCCGACCGCGCTGCTCTCGCCGGAAATCGCCGCGCGCACCATCACGCTCATGGCGCCCAGCAAGACCTACAATGTACCGGGCCTGGGCACCTCGCTGGCGATTATCCCGGACAACATGCGGCGCGCCCGTTTTGCGCGCGCCTCGGCGGGGATCGTGGCCGAAGTGACTGCACTCGGCTTCGCCGCCTGCGAGGCGGCTTATCGCGGCAGTGAACCGTGGCGGCTGGCCTTGATTGCCTATTTACGCGGCAACCGCGATTACCTCCTTGAGGCGATTGCCCGGGAACTGCCGGGCGTGAAGGTGGAAGCGCCGGTGGAGGCAACGTATCTCCTGTGGCTCAATGTCGCGGCGCTGAAGCTGGCGCACCCGACGACCCATTTCGAGAAACACGGGGTGGGCTTGAGCGACGGTGCGATGTTCGGCGCCGCCAAGGGCACGCACGTCCGGCTGAATTTTGGCTGCCCGCGCGCGACGCTGGTCGAGGCAATTCGGCGGATGAAGATGGCGGTGGCGCAGTCCGCCTGATCGACCGCGGGCCAAGACCGGCCCGGAGTCAAACCACGGCCGGCGCTGGCTGCAGTCCTGCCCGCACCGCGGCCAGGAGCGCCGCGGGAGTCAGCGGTTTGGTCAGACAGGTGATCCTGGGATTGAGGTACAGCAGTTCGTCGAAATGTCCCGAGGCCATCATGCCGCTAATCGCGATCACCGGCAATTCCGGCTGCGCGCGCCGCAGCGTTTTCACGACCTGCGTTCCGATTTGATCAGGGAGCATCATGTCGGTGATGACCAACGCGACTTCCCCGCGATGGCGATCGAACTCCGCGATCCCGGTCGCCCCGTCGTCCGCGGGGATCACGCGGTAGCCGGCGCGTTCCAAGACCAGCTGAAGCATTTCGCGGACAGCGGGTTCGTCGTCGACCAATAGGATGCATTCGCCGGCGCCGCGCTCCGGTCGGGCGGCCGGCGGCGGGATGCCGGCCGCGGCCGGCACTTCCGGGCTGGCCGGAAAGAACAAGGTGAACGTGGTCCCGCGACCGTCCTCGCTTTCCACCTGCACCAGTCCGCCATGGCTTTTCATGATGCCGGCCACCATCGACAGGCCGAGCCCGGTGCCCTTGCCCGCGACCTTGGTGGTGAAGAAGGGGTCGAAAATCTTGCCCTGGATCGCCGCCGGGATTCCGCTCCCCGTGTCGTGCACCGCAATGCAGACGTGCGGTCCGGGCTGGAGCCCGGGATTCAGCCGCGCGCGCGCCGCATCGAGCGCGACATTCTGCGCGGAAATTTCGATCTCTCCACCCTGGGGCATGGCATCGCGGGCATTGATGCAGAGATTAATCACGACCTGGCTGAACTGGGTGGCATCCGCCTGAATCGGCCAGAGTTGCGGATTGGTCCGCAGCGTGAGCGCCACGCCCCAGGGCAGGCTCTGCCGGACCAAAGGTTCCAGATCGGCCAGAGCGCGCGCCGGGTCCAGCTGGGTCCGCTGGCCATCCGCGCCACGGGCAAAAGCGAGCAACTGCTGCACCAAGGCCGCACCGTGGGTGGCGCTGGTGCGGGTTTTCTCGAGTAATTCCCGGTCTGCCGCGCTGGTCGAATTTATCGCCAGCAGATCAATGGAGAGCAGGATGGGCGTAAGGACATTGTTCAAATCGTGGGCAATGCCTCCGGCGAGCGTACCGATGCTCTCCATCCGCTGCACGCGCAGGAGTTGGGTTTCCAGTTTTTTCCGTTCGGTGACATCGGTGTCGATGTAAAGGATGGAGCGCGGCTGGCCGTGCTCGAGGACGAGGCTCCAGGTGCTTTCCACCAGAAGGGTCTCGCCCGCCTTGGTGCGCAGCCGGAAATCGCCCCGCCATTCGCCGCTGGACAACAGCTGGGCGCGCGCGGTCGCGAAGCGCGTCGGGTCGAAGCCCAAATCCAGCTGGTCCAAGCGCCGGCCATACACCTCCACCGCCTTCCAGCCATACAGCCGCTCGGCGCTCGCGTTCCAATAGGCAATGCGATGCTCGAGGTCGGTGGCGACGATCGCGTCGCGCGCCTTGTCGAGCAGCGAGGCCTGCTCCCGCAATCGCGCCTCGTTCTGGCGCAGCGCCTCTTCGCTCCGGCGACGGCGATCGGCCTCATCGATCAGGGCGAAAGCCTGGCGAATGGCGGGAACGAGCCGGGTCGGCCGGTCCTTGATGATGTAATCGGCGGCGCCGCGCTTCAGGGCTTCCACCGCGCGCTCTTCGCCGATCGTGCCGGAAAGGAAGAGAAAAGGAGTGGAAGGGCAGCTCGTGCGCGCCATGGCGAGCGCCCCCAGTCCATCGAAGCCCGGCAGCGTGTAATCGGAAAGGAT
The DNA here is from genome assembly GCA_046594805.1 of Opitutaceae bacterium. Taxonomy (GTDB): domain Bacteria; phylum Verrucomicrobiota; class Verrucomicrobiia; order Opitutales; family Opitutaceae; genus ER46. The sequence goes on from JBKJRG010000249.1 coordinate 7,816, forward strand.
CAGGTCGAAGCCTCCCCGTTCCAACGCCGACCGGTAATCAGCATGGTTCGCCACGTGGGTGATGGCGCATTGCGGCCATTCCCGATGGATCAACATGCCGACGAGTTCGGCATCGTGGGAGGAATCTTCGAGGTGGAGAAGTTGCATGGGACGGGAGCCGATTCCCTTGGAACCACGCGCAGCGTTCAGGCGCTGCAGGCGATTTATTTCCGCAAGTCAACGGCGGAACACCCCGAACGCAACCACCGCCGGGTAAGGGACGTTTCTTCATAGTTGCTTAACCATGAACAGGAAAAACCCCGGTGGCAGCACGCGGAAACTTACCACTGCGGCAGCTTGATGCACCGACCTTGTGGGCCCAACAGTACCCTTGTGCGGCTCGGCCCCTACGAACTTTCCTCGAACCTGTTCCTCTCTCCGTTGGCGGGATACACCAACCTGCCCATGCGACTGACCGTCCGGGAGCTGGGAGGCTTGGGCTGGGCTACGACCGATTTGGTCAATGCCCGATCCTTGCTGGAGCGCAATCCGACCGCCCTCAAGCTGGTCGCGTCGGCGGCGGCTGATCGTCCCCTGGCAATCCAGTTATTCGGCGCGGTGCCCGGGGAGATGCGGGATGCCGCAGTCATGTGCGAGGACCTCGGGGCCGAATCGGTCGACATCAACATGGGTTGCCCCGTGCGCAAGGTGGTGAAGATCGGGGGCGGCTCGGCGATGATGAATGAGCTCGGGAAGACCGCCGCACTGGTCGGCGGCATGATCCGCGCGGTCCGGATTCCCATCACGGCGAAGATGCGGCTGGGTTGGGATGATGACAACCTGACCGCGCCGGATCTCGCGCGCGTGCTGGAGGACACGGGGGTGGCGGCGATTTTCGTGCATGGCCGGACCCGGGCGCAGGGCTTCGCGGGCAGCGTGAACGTCCCCGGGATCCGCGCCGTGGTCGCCGCGGTGAAATCGATTCCGGTCATCGGCAACGGGGACGTCACCACACCCGAGGCGGCCCGGCACATGCTCACCGAAACCGGCTGCGCGGGAGTGAGCATCGGGCGCGGCGCTTTCTACGACCCGTGGATTTTTCGCCGGACGCAGCACTACGTGCGGACGGGCGAGCTGCTGCCCGAGCCCGATTTTGCGGAGCGGGTGCGCGTGCTGCGCCGGCATTTCGAGCGCTACTGCGAGTTTTACGGCGAAGAGCAGGGGGCAAAACTGTTTCGCAAAGTCGCCCCTTGGTACGCACGCCGCTTCGGGCCCGCGAAACCTTTCAAGCACCGGATCATCTCGATCCGGTCGCGCGCGGATTTCGAAGCGGCGCTGGCGGAGTATATCACGTGGCGAGCGCAGTTTTGCGACGAAGGCGGCGAATTGCGCAGCCAATACGCCTTGGAACCAATGGTCGCTTCGTTCATGCGCGAGCCCGGCGACCCGGCGAGCACGACCCGCGATGCAATTCCAGTCCCCAAAGGACCGGTCGAAGTCTGGTAGCGGTCGCCCCGAATCAATAACGCCGGGACAGCAGAGCGCCGGACTTGTCCTTGAAGATCAACTGGCGGGCGCCTTCGTCGACGCCTTCCAGCATCACACCCAAAGTGCCATCGACCACTTCGCCCACGCGAATAACTCGACTGTTGATGGTCGCCTTCGGCGCCGGGCCGCCAATGACGCTGCTGACTTTGAGGTTACCCACCAAGGCGCGAAACGCGGGAGTGGCATCCGCGCCGGCGTCGCCGGTATTCGTCGCGGACAATCCCGGAGCCAGCGTAGTGACCGCGCCGCCGCCTGTACGGGATCCCGGCGAGCCGGTTTTCGTCCCTGCCGGGGCTGCGGATTTGTTGGCGACATCCGAGCCATCGATGATGGGCGCGACATGGGATTGACCACTCGCATCGCGGCCCGCCACGACGCCCTTGGCCTTGTTAATCGCGTTGATGGGAGTGTGCGCGACGGTGTTCAAAGTATCTGAAGGGGTCCCTGGTTCGTTTTTCATCGGCGCGGGCGGCGCCGGAGTTCCCGCGGTCACGGCGGGGGCCTTTTTGACCGGAGCGCCGGCCGTGGGTGCTACGACTACGGGCGCGGGAGCCGGGGCGAGAAATTTTTTCCAGGCGAAAAATCCCCCGCCACCGAGCAGAATCAGCGCTGCGAGGGCCCCGATCAAAACGGCTTTGCGCTTGAAGAGCGGAACCTTTTTCCCTGCGGCCGGCGCTCCGGCTTCCGGGACCTCGGCAGCGACTGCGACATGGGGCACCGGCGCGGCGCCGGAGGCGGCCTTGGGTGGAGCGACCACGGGAAACGGCGGCGGCACTTTCATCGGGGGCGGACTCGACTTGGCCAAGGGGGGCGATTCCGCGCCCGCCGGAGCGGGAATGGGTGGAGGCGTCGCGGACCCGGCGGGCGGGATGGGCGGCGGTGCAGTCGCGGCGGCCGGAGGGGGGGCAGCCACCTTGGGTTTGAGCTTGAACTTGGCACCCTCCCCTCCGGGTGAATCTGCAGCAGGGGCAGACGCCGCCGGAGCTGCAACCTTCGGAGGAGGCGGTGCGCTCGGCGGGGCGGGAGTCGCACTCACCGGTGCCGGCGGAGAAGGCGGCGGCAAAGAAACCGGTGCTGGGGCCGGAGTGGCGGCTCCGGCCGGGGCGGGAGCCTCACCGGCCAGCTTGGCTTTCAAACGGAAACGCGGGGGACCCTCGGCGGGGGCGCCTGCCGGGGCAGCAGCGGATGCTTCCGCCGCGACAACCACAGCGGGAGTCGTGGCGGGAGGAGGCGGCGCCGCTGCTGGAGTGGGGGCATTTGCTTCAACCGTCGACGAGGCCGCAGCAACGGGCGTTGCCGCCGCGCTCGTCGCCTGACCGCCACCCGCATCAGGCACCGCCATGAGTCGGGGTTTCAAACGCATCTTGGCCGCTTCGCCGGACGCGGCACTGGAGGCCGGCTCGGCTGCCGGGGCAACGGGCGCGGTCGGTGGCGCACCCGCCTCAGCGGCCGCAGGAGTGGCAGGGGCTTCACCGTCAGCGGGGCGCAGGCGGGGCTTAAGGCGCAGGCCCGAAGGCGGCGTTTGCTCGTCACTCATGGCCCGCAAGGAAAGCGGAAATTCGCACAAGCGCGAAACCAAAAAAACGTCAACGTTACGGACCCCCCCATGCCGTCGACCGGCACGGTCTTTCGTTTTGGCCGCGTAAATGTAGGCCAGCTCGCTTGCGAGCGCGGTTTGGCGCGCGCAAGCGCGCTGACCTACGGTAAAGGCGTTTGAACAGCCAAAACGAAAG
>JBKJRG010000160.1:0-3618 GCA_046594805.1 Opitutaceae bacterium
AAATTGGAATACATCTGGCTCGACGGCTACACGCCGATGGCCAGCCTCCGCAGCAAGACCCAGATCAAGGAATTCGGCAGCTTGCCCAAGCTGGCTGAGCTCCCGCTCTGGGGCTTCGATGGCAGCTCGACGCAGCAGGCGGAGGGCAAGAGTTCCGACTGCGTGTTGAAGCCGGTGGCGGTGTATCCGGATTCCACGCGCAAGAACGGCGTGCTGGTGATGTGCGAGGTCATGATGCCGGACGGCAAGACCCCGCACCCCTCCAACACCCGCGCCACCATCCCGGACGATCCGGAAACCTGGTTTGGCTTCGAGCAGGAATATTTTCTCTACCAGGACGGGCGCCCGCTCGGCTTCCCCGAGAACGGTTTTCCCGCCCCGCAAGGGCCGTACTACACCGGCGTCGGCTACAAGAATGTCGGCAACGTCGCGCGCCAGATTGTCGAGGAGCACATCGACATCTGCCTCGATGCCGGGATCAACATCGAGGGCATCAACGCCGAGGTGGCGAAGGGCCAGTGGGAATTCCAGATCTTCGGCAAGGGCTCGAAGGCCGCCGCCGATCAGATGTGGGTCGCGCGTTACATCATGGCCCGCATCGGCGAGAAGCACTGCATCGACGTCGAATGGCGCTGCAAGCCGATCCTGGGGGCGTTCAACGCGCCGCTCGACTGGAACGGCTCCGGCATGCATTCGAATTTCTCGACCAAGCACCTGCGCGAGGTCGGCGGCAAAGCCTACTTCGAAAAGCTCATGGAAGCGTTCAACAAGCATCGCGACGAGCACATCGCGGTCTATGGTCCGGAAAATCATCTCCGCCTGACCGGCCTCCACGAGACGCAGTCGATCGACAAGTTCAGCTACGGGCTGGCGGATCGCGGCGCTTCGGTCCGCATGCCGCACAGCTTCGTCAACAGCGGCTACAAGGGTTACCTCGAGGATCGCCGGCCGAACTCCGCGGCCGATCCGTATCTCGTCGCCGGCCGGATCATCAAGACGATCCAATCGGTCCCGACCACCTGAGGCACCGCTTCCGAATTCAGCCGTCGGCGCAACCTGCGGGTTGCGCCTTTTTTTTGTGCTCGGACCGCGACGCCCGCGTTTGCAGAGTGCGGCCATGCCCGCGGCCGACTCCATTTCTTCCCGGGTGCTCCGGTGGGAGTGGATGCAGGCGGTGATCCTGGCCGCGAACCTCGCCTGGACCACGTTGTGCCTCGGCGGCTATCGACCGGAAACGATGGTGATGACGAGCGCGCTGACCGGCGCCTTGCTCGTGGTGCATTGCGCGGGACGGATGTGGCTGTCCGGGGAATTGCCGGCGGTTCATCGCGCGGGTTGGTGGACAGTCCCGTTTTTGATCTATGCCGCGGCGAACGTGCTTTGGGTTACGCCCGTGCGCTGGCTGGGCTGGTTCGATTGGTTTGGCTGGGCCCAGATGATCGCGGTGCTTTGGGTGGTGCTGAATGGCGTTCGCGCGCGCGGGCCGCAGCGGCTGGTTTTTTTCGTGCTCATGGCCCTCGCGGTCGCGGCGGTGTTCCTCGCCGGCTTTCAACGGTTCGTGCAACCGGAGTGGATGATGCTCGGCCGACTGCAGTCCCCGCAATTCATGGGCCGGGCCAGCGGGCCGTTCGGCATTCCGAACAGCCTGGCCGCTTTTCTTCTCCTGCTGCTGCCCGTGGCGGGCGCGCAGGCTTTCCGCCGCGGGACCAGCGCGGTCGCCCGCGTGGGCTGGGCTTGGATCACGGGTGTCCTCGCGTTTGGGCTGCTGCTCACGCTTAGCCGCGGGGCGTGGCTGGGTCTGGCGCTGGCACTCATGGCCTGGCCTTTGGCTTCGCCGCGGTGGACCTTGCGCCGCCGGCTGGCGGCGGCGGCGGTCGTCGGTGGCGCCATCATCCTGGCGGGAGTCGTGCTCTATCAAGCCTCCCCGAAAGCGCGCGCCCGGCTGGCCCAACTCGTCCCGGAAGCCGGCGAACGCACCCGCCCCATCATGTGGCGGGCGGCGTGGAAAATGTTTCAGGAGCATCCCGGGTGGGGCAGTGGCGCGGGCAGCTACAACGTCCGGTTTGAGAAGTATCGGCCGGAAGGATTCAACGATGATCCGCGTTGGGCGCACAACGACTACCTGAATACGCTGGCCGATTATGGTGGGGTGGGTTTTGTGCTGTTCTTCGGCGCGTGCGGCGTGCTGGTCTGGCAGGGGCGCGTGGCGCCGCGCGCGGGCGACTTCTCGCGTCCCGCCCCGGCCCGGCGGTCCAGTTTGTTGGCCTTTGCGGTCCATCCCCACCGGGAGGAACTGGGCGGACGTGGTTTCCGCTCTGCCCTGGGCATAGGGATGCTGGCGTTCGCGCTGCAGCTCTTCGTGGATTTCCATTTCAAAATCCCAGCGCTGGCCATGACGTTTGCGACCGTCGCCGCGCTGGCGGTCGGCCGAGGCACTTCGGCCCAAGGGACCGCGCCGCTTCCTGCCTCAACCACTGCGCGGGTGGCCTGGAGCGGGGCGGCGGTGGGCACGGCGATCACGATGGCCTTTTTTTTCTGGCCGATGTTTCGCGGCGAGGCCCTGCGCCACCGCGCCCGGGAAAAAATCGACCAGCTCGCGTCGGGAACGTCCGCGGCAAAACAGACCCGCGAAGAACTCGACGCGGCGCGGGCAAATCTGCTTCGTGCGACCACCTTCGATCCGACCAACGCTCAATCTTGGGCGGATCGGGCTTTTGCCGGGATCCAGTTCGCGGCCCTCGAGCCCGAAGCCGCGGCGAAGCTTGGCGCCGAGGCCGAAATCGCGGCGGAACGGGCCTTGGCGCTTGCCCCCGCCTGTGCGGATTTCTGGTTGCGACGCTCCGTTGCGCGGGATTTGCAAGGGCGTTGGCTGGATGCAGGTAACGACACGACCCAAGCTTTGGCGCTGGCCCCGAATAGTGCCGCGGTTTGGTATTATCATGCGTTTCATCTGAGCCATCGGCGGAGCGAGCGCTGGCTCGCGGATGCGGCTCTGGCGTTCTGTTTGCGTCTTGACCCGTGGAATCCGGCAGGGCTAGCCTTGCGCCAGCGTTTGGCGATTAGCCGCAAGCCGCCATAAGGCTCCAATTCCATGCACAACCGAGTCATGTCCTGGCTTTTTTTCTGCGTTTTTGCCGCGGCGGTTTCGGTGCGTGCCCAGGCGCCTGCCCCCGCTGCACCGTCGAGTCCTCCTCCGGGTCTCGTGTTGGTGGCCAAAGTGACGGGCTCCGTTACGAAGACTCTCAATGGCGTGCGCACGGCGCTGAAGGTCGATGACCGGATCGAACAGACCGCGAAGATCAATACGGCGCTGGATTCGAGCGCGGTGCTCGCGTTTTCCAATGGTGCCACGACGCAACTCGGCGCCGACACCGAACTCGTGATCGACGAATTTCTCCAGGATCCGTTCGAGCGTACGCTGCAGGTGGCAAACCTGGAAGAGGAGCCGACGCGTTCCAATACCAAGCTCAGCCTGAACCGCGGCGAGCTGATTGGCAAAGTCGCCAAATTAAAACGCACCAGTGGATCGAGCTTCACCGTGCAAACCCCGGTGGGCGCGGCCGGTATTCGCGGCACCACGTTTCGCATCGTTTTCCGCCCGCAGGGCACGGGGCTGGC
>JBKJRG010000557.1:0-9813 GCA_046594805.1 Opitutaceae bacterium
GGCGGAGAGGGTGGGATTCGAACCCACGGTACCCTTTCGGGCACGCCTGATTTCGAGTCAGGTACGATAGACCACTCTGCCACCTCTCCGTGGCCGACCTTCCGTCGCGTGAGCTTCAGAGGGCAGAACGCAAAACGGTAGGGTGCCTCGCTCAAAACGAAAGCAGAAAATCCAGCTCACTTTGCTTCGCCTCGCCGCGACTGAAAGGCTCCAGCCGGGTCGTCCAAACCGGGACCGGAGAACGCATTCAAACAAACGGAACCAATCGCGAACTCCGGGGACGTACCGGCGTGGCTACCCCTCCGTTGCGTGTCTTGATTGTGAATGACGAGACCGAAGGCTTGCAGCTCTGGGAACACGCGCTCACCAGCGAATTCTCCGCGGTGGATGTTACTCCCTGCCGCAGCGCCGATGAAGCGCTTGCCCGCCTCGGTCGCGAAAAATTCGACGCCGTGATCACCGACAACCGGATGCCCACCATGACGGGCATCGATTTGGTCCAAGCCATTCGCTCGACCGACCGTTGCCTGCCGGTTCTCATGCTCACCGGTTGCCCGGATAGGGAGCAGGAGGCGCGCGCCGCCGGGGTCACTTCGTTCATCTCGGGCGGCAACTGGGCTTTGATTCGCCGCGAAATTCGCCACGTGCTCGCCGCGGCCGTCGCAGCGGGCGCGCGTCCTCCGGACCGTCCCGGACGGGCCTGATTCCGCGCCTGCTTGCTGGCGACCGCGGCGGCGCCGAAACGCACCCGCACTATCGCCTCGTCGACCACCTCGAGGTGGACCTGGCCCACGCCCGATTCGTCGAAATCGTACGTCACGCTGCTGCCGTCGCGACACTAGCTCGGATTCGGGGTCCAGCCAGGCGGGCGCGGATGGGTGCGGGGCGGGCCCGTCCGGCCATGGTCTTTCGTTTTGGTTGTTCAAACGCCTTTACCGTAGGTCAGCGCGCTGCGCGCGCCAAACCGCGCTCGCAAGCGAGCTGGCCTACACTTACGCGGCCAAAACGAAAGACCATGCCCGACTTCTTCGCCTTGCGGCCCTCCTGCTCCTCGCGGCGTCGCTGCTTCCCCTCTCCGCTTCCCGCGCGGCGGAACCGGCCGCGAAAGCGGCCAAAGCAGAGCCTGCCGCGCCCGGGCCGTTACCGCCGCCGGCGCTGCCGGTGGCGTTGTACCTCACGTGGCAGCACGACCCGGTCACAACGATGACCGTGCACTGGCACACCGACTGGACCGAAGGTTTCACCGACTCCGTGCTCGAATATCGTGCTGCCGGGAATGCCAATGGCGCCTGGTCGCGCGCGACCGGCGGCGCGGCGCAGATGCCCTTCACGAACCGGATGGTGCACACGGTGGAAATCACAGGACTCCGCGGCGACACGCTCCACGAATTCCGACTGGGCCGTCTCGCCACTCGCGAACCGGATGGCGCCCTGCTTTTCACTCCGCATGGACCCGTGCAAAAATTCCGCACCCTGCCCGCGACGCTCAGCCGCCCGGTGCGCTTCGTCTCCGGCGGCGACATCTATGGCGGCAGCACGCCCGACCTGATGGCGACCATGTGCCGCGTGGCGGCAGCGCAGGATCCGGAGTTCGCGCTGCTCGGCGGTGACATCGCGTACGTGAACAATGAACCGAAGGCGGCTTCCCGCTGGTTCGATTTTTTCCGAATCTGGCGTGAAACGATGATCACGAAAGACGGGCGGATGATCCCCGTCGTGCCCGCGATCGGCAATCACGAGGTGCATGGCGACACCTATCAAATCCGCGGCGGCGCCCCGAACCGCGGCGTGTCGCCCGATCGCGCGCTGTTCTTCTACACGCTGTTCGCCTTCCCCGGCCGGCCCGGTTACAATGCGCTCGATGTCGGCAACTACCTGAGCCTCGTCGCGCTGGATTCGTTTCACAGCAATCCCGTCCCTGGGCCGCAAACCGATTGGCTGCGTGACACGCTCGCGAAGCGGCGGAATGTCCCATTCATCGTGCCCTTCTACCACGTGCCCGCCTATCCCTCCCACCGTGCCATGAGCGGACCCATCTCGGTCGCGATCCGCGCCAACTGGGTGCCGTTATTCGACGAGGCCGGAGTGCGCTTCGCCTTCGAAAACCACGATCACACGTACAAGGTCACCCATCCGTTGCGCGCCAGCGAGCGTCACCCGGACGGCACGCGTTACCTCGGGGACGGCGCCTGGGCGGTGACGACCCGCGTGACGCACCCGCTCGAGCAGGCTCCTTACCTCGAGCGCGCCCATTCGAAGAATCACGTGTTTGTTGTCACCCTCCAGCCCGGCAAGGCAGATTTCATCGCGGTGGATGCCGCCGGCGCGGAATTCGATCGATTCAGTATCCCAGCGCGCCGCTAATCTGCATTTCTCCATGAAGCCCATCACCCTGGCAGGACTATCCATGATTATCGGTGCGGCCGTCGCTTCCGCCCAGCCGCCCCCAGCCGCCGCGCCCGTTTCACCGTCGCCGCCGCCAGCCGTGCCTGCCCCCGCCCCGCGCGGCCGCACCGATGACGAAACACGAAACCTCGATCTCATCATCAAATTTCATAACACGGGTACCTCCATCCAGAAGCTGCGCGATTCCGGCTTGCTGTCGGAGGAGGTGGAATGGTGGGTAGCAGGGTCGCAGGACGTCCTGCCTTTCGCCGGCACCTGGCGCGGATTAGACGGCGTCGCTGAATTTCAACGGCACCTCCGTGAGACCATGAAATACGAGAAGACCGAACTCCAGGAATACATCGTCGATGGAGACCAGGTTGCGGCGATCTTCAAGGGTATCGGCCACGCCGTGAAGACCGGCCGGCCGTTCGAAAGCCTGATTTTGCGGCTCTATACCCTGCGCTCCGGCAAGATCATCCGGGTTCGAAATTTCTTCGATACCGCTGCCTATGCTGCGGCGGTGAAGTAACGCCGGCTCCTCCCTCCGAAGAAAATCCATGGTCCATTCCCCCATCCTCGCGTTTTGCGGTACGGTCGTTCTCCCGGATCGGCTGCTGGAAAAAGGAGTCGTCGTCTGCCGCGAGGGCGTGATCACGGCGGTGGGTGCCGCCGATGTGGTCGCCGTGCCGGCGGGCGCCCTTCGCATTGAATTCGCGGGCGGATTCATCGCGCCCGGTTATGTGGATATTCACGTGCACGGCGGTTCCGGCGCGGATTTCATGGACGGCACGACCGACGCGGTCATCACCGCAGCGCGTGCCCATGCCCGGCACGGCACCACCACCATCCTGCCGACCACGACCACTGGCTCGCGCGCGCAGATCTCCGCGATGCTCCAGTCGTGCCAGGACGCGCAACGCATGTGGCGGGGCGAAAACGGCGCGCGGATCGGCGGCGTGCATTTCTACGGGCCGTATTTCGCCGACGACAAGGTTGGCTGCCACTCCCACGCCGGCCGCCGCGATCCCGACCCCGCAGAATATTGCGAGCACTTCGATCGCGGCATCATCCGCGTCGCGACCTGCGCCGCGGAGTTGCCCGGGGCGGTGGAGTTTTATCGCGAAGCCGCCCGCCGCGGTTGCTTCATCACGTGCGGCCACTCCAACGCGAGCTGGACGGAGACGCTTGCCGCGTTCAACGCCGGCATGCGCCACGTCGATCATTTCTGGTGTGCGATGAGTTCGGTGCCGAGCGTCCGCGATCGGCTGGGCATGCCGATGCAGGGGAGCATGGAGCAGTTTGTCCTCGCGCAGCCCGAGATGAGCACCGAGGTGATCGCCGATGGCTGTCACTTGTCGCCGGAACTCCTGGAATTCGCCTACATGATGAAAGGCGCACGCCGCCTGCTGCTCGTCACGGATTCAAATCGCGCGCTCGACATGCCACCCGGTCGCTACCGCTTTGGTCCGCTGGCCGACGGCGAATGGTTCGAGAGCGACGGCCGCGTCGGCTTTGTCCCCGGCGGCAGCCTCGCCAGTTCCGTCGTCGGGCTCGACACGATGGTGCGCAACATGCACGCGATGACCACCGCCGGCATCGTGAACTCCATCCGGATGGCCAGCCTCACGCCGGCCGAGCGCGTCGGGCTGGACGCCACGACGGGCAGCCTGCAAGTCGGACGACAGGCGGATGTGCTCCTGCTCGACCCGAAGTTGAACGTGCAGCGCGTGTTCATCGGCGGCGTCGAGTTCGCGTAGCCACGAGCGTGAGCGAGTGGATGGCTGCGATTCAATTTTATGAAAATCCCGGAGAGCTGCCGTGTTCGTAGTTCCGCCTTCAGGCGGAAGATTTTCGGATTCCGCCTGAAGGCGGAACTACGAACGCCGGGCGTAACTCAGAAACTTCCGCTCACGCCGAATTTGATCACGGTCGTATAAAGGTCATTCCGAATCATCCGGTCCGGAATGTAGACGTACGTGTGATTCGTGCCCGTGTTGAAGACGTTGATGATATCCGCATACACGCTGAACCGGCGGTTGAATGCGTAGGCCAGGTTGACGTCCACCGGCGTATTGCCCTTGTCCCAGATCAACCGGGAGGGGTCCGCGTTGAAGGAATTGAGCCGGTCGACGTAGTTGTTCACCTTCACGCGCACGGTGACGCCGTGGGCGATGTAGGAGACTCCGATGTTGCCCGTGCGCGGCGTGAAAAGCGGCAACCTGCCTCCGGTGATCCGCTCACCACCCGGCCTGCCGTAGTCGCCCTCCGTCCGCAGCCAGGTCATATTCGCGAATACCCCAAAGCCCCGCCAAAGACCGCCCAGCTTGCTGAATTGCTGGTTGTAGGAAACCTCGAACCCACGAATGTTGGCGGCGCCGCCATTCTGATCGGTCGTCAGCAGGTACCCCTCGTATTCGTCGCCAAAGATATTTTGCGCGCCGACCCGGCCGACGTTGGCCCGGAAAATGAAATCGCTGAGCTTTTTCTGGAAGGCACCGACCGAGAACATGCCAGCGGGCTCGAAATAGTATTCCAGCGAGACATCGAGATTCCTGGAATGCTGCGGCAGGAGGTCCGGATTGTTCGAGGTGATCGTTTGCAGATCATTGTTGATATTCATGTCGGGCGTGATCTGCCCGAAGTTGGGCCGGCCAATGCCGGTGGAATAACTGAAGCGCCCCACCAGATTCTGGCTCGCGTTGTACTTCAGGTGGACGCTCGGGAAATAGTTGCGGTACTCGCCGGTCGCCTTCGTGGGGATGCCGTATTCGGCCAGGTTGCGTCGGACAATTTCATCGTTGGAGAGCGGGCCCGTGATGGTGGCGCGGCGAGCCCGTTCGGCGGCCGTGAGTTCCTGCCGGTAGCCCCGGCCGGTGAACTGGGTGTCCTCCATCCGTACGCCGGCCAAAATATTCAGCCGGCCAAAAGTGGCCTCACCCTGGATATAGGCGGCGGTAACGGTTTCCGAGGCCTTGGAATCGAGACGGATGGAGTCGCGCGTGCCGGTTTGGAAATCCTCCCGGAAGAGTTGGGGGGAGGTGCGCAGGGCCTCGCGGAACTCGGGCAGCTTCAAATACTGCAATCCTTTCGGGTATTCGAAGGCGACATGCGTGTAACCCGGATCGAAGAACCGGGCAAGGTCGTCATCGTTGGCAGCGCCGACCGGACCCGCGACCCCGTTGGGTCCGACGTAACTATAGATGCGCCGGGTCTGATCTTTCTGCCGGACCTGATCGCGGAATCGGGCGCCGATCTTGAGCGCGATCGGGATTTGAGTGACGAATGGCTTCCGGTAATTTATTTGAGCGCCGATGATTTCATCCCGACTGACATTCTCAGGCAGATCGATCGATGTGATGGTCGAAAAACGAGGATCATAAATGTCCGGCCCGCTGGTTTGGGTAAGTCGGAACCATTGGTGCGTCTCGCTCCGATCCTGCCGGAAGCCGACACCCGGCGTCGATCGCTGGGGCACAAAGCGGTTTTCCGTTCCCTTGGAGGGCGAGTAGTTGGCCGTGAAGTCGAGCTTGCCGCCCCACAGTTTGTTGCTCTCGCCGCCAATCGTGTAATTCTGGGTTTCAACGTCCCGCGCCCGCAGATTCTGATTCAGGGTAAACGTCTGGTTGATGGTTTCCGTCACCGTGTGCGTGACGGAGCGGACATTTGCCGCCGTGGCGGTGCTGAGACCCGCCTGACGGCGGTTGAGCTGATCCTCGTACAGCGAATACATCGCGTTGAAGTACACGCGGGTCGTGTCGGTGAATTTGTAATCCAGCCGCATCCCCAGGCCGGCACGCTTGTGCTTCAACTGGTCTTCGCCCCAATTCGAGGCGCTGAAAAACACGGGGCGGTCTGTCGCCGTCGTGCGCTCGTAGTCGAGATTGCTCCGATCCCGCGGCTTGTGCGACTCGTTGTAACTGCCAGTGAAAAGGATGCCGACCTTCTGGTTCAGAATGACGTCGGAGTAGCTCAGGCTGCCCATGGGCCGGAACGTCTTTTTGGCGATGTTGAACGTGTTGCCGATTTGGTACGTGGCGCGCCGGCCTTTGCGATCGAGGGCGCTCTTCGTCTTGAGGTTGACGCTGCCGCCGATCGAGTCGGCGTCCATGTCGGGCGTGGCGGCCTTCGTGATTTCGATCGTCTCGATGAAGTCGGCAGGGACCTTGTCAATCTCGGAGGCGCGGTTGAAATCCCGGGTGGAGCCATTGGCCCCCCGCGTGCCGTCGACGCTGACCGAATTCAGGTTCGAATTTACCCCGCGAATCTGGATGCGGATAATTTCGCCCTCGGATTCCTCCTTGCTGATGCCCGGCATCCGCAGGAGGAAATTTCCGAGGTTGAGATCGGCAACATTCCCGAATGCGTCGGAAGAGATCACGTCCTTGACGTTGGGCGCATTGCGCCGCTGGGTGATCGCGAGCGCATTGCCCTCGCGTTCGCCTTCCACGACGAACTTCGACAGCTGATACACCTGCGATGTCAGACCCACGTCGTAATTGGCGGCGACGCCCGGTTCGACGCGGGCCGCGATGGTCTTGGGGTCGAGCCCGGAGTAAGTGACCGTCAACTTGTAGTCGCCCGGCGGCAGGTTCGGGACGACAAACCGGCCATCGCGCGAGCTCAGGACGGAAACGTTGCCCGGCGCGACCGTCACTTGTGCGCCTTCGAGATTGGCGCCGGTCGCGGTGTTGCTGACCGATCCGCTGAGAGTGCCGCCGCGGGCATCAGCGGGCGCCTGGGCGCACGCGAGCGCGATGCCGAAACATCCGACAAGCGCGGCCAGCAAGCCAATGCGCGTGGTCCGACGGCCAGCACGCGTGAGAAAGGAAGTCGTCGTAGTCATAGGGATCCTGGGATGAACTGGGCGCACAGGTAGTGTGCGCCGCCAACAGCGGGTTTGGCCATGCCACTCGGGGACGGACACGGCGGGAGGTCGTCGGGAGGATGATCCTCTCGCGGGTGGCCGCAAGAAAAACACCCGGTATTTTGCAGCCGACGGCATGGTCTTTCGTTTTGGCTGTTCAAATGCCTTTACCGTAGGTCAGCGCGCTTGCGCGCGCCAAACCGCGCTCGCAAGCGAGCTGGCCTACATTTACGCGGCCGAAACGAGAGACCGTGCAGCCGACGACACAACCAGCGATTGGGGCCGCGTTCCGACGCCGGGCGTCGTCAAGCGACGCCGCTACAAAACGTTTGCCCCTCGCGAAACCGCGCGTTGACCCGCACGCGCAGCGCCGGTTAATCAGGCGAACCCCTGGCCCCTATGAAGCTTCGCCTTGCTCTTTTTCGCCTCACGCTGGTTTTCCCCGCAGCAGCGGCGCCCGTTTCCGCTCAGCGCGCCGCGGCGCTTCCCGTCCGCTTGCCGCATGAAGCGGTCGACTCCGCCGCCGTCCGGCAGCGGTCGGGCATGCTCCCCAACGAGCACCTCCTCTTCAATGGCTGGGGCATAACCCCGGCGGGGACGCATGTGCGCACGAGCGACATGACCCTGAAGATGATCATTTCGCCCGACCAGAAGATGCTCGTCGCGGTGAGTGGCGGTTACAGCGACACCGGGCTCACGCTGCTGGACCTCAAGACCCGGCAGGTCGCGCAATTTCTCCCGCTGAAACAGTCATTCAACGGCGTCGTATTCAGCCGCGACGGCCGGCGGATCTTCGTGACCGGCGGCGACAGCGGGCTCATCCACGTTTTCAACTACGCGAACGGCAAGGCCACGCCCGCTGCGCCGGTGAAACCAGCGGCTGACGACCCAACCATCTACCTCGCCGGCATCACGATTCATCCGACCACCGGCAAGGTCTACGTGTGCAACGAGGGCAACCACGAGATTTGGGTGCTCAACGCCGACACGCTCGCGCTGGAAAAGCGCGTGTCGGTCGGCCAGCACCCCCTTTCGCTCCACTTCGGCGGGGACCGGAAGCATCTCTACGTTTCCAACTGGGGCAGCCGCACCGTCAGCATCATCGACAGCACCACGCTGCGGCGCGTCCGCGATGTCACTGTCGGGCTCCGGCCCAACGACCTGGCGCTCGGGCCGGACGGACGGCTCTTCGTGGCCTGCTCCGGCGACAACACCGTGCACGTCATCGCGACGGACAAGCTCGAGACGCTCGGCGAACCCGCAAGCCCCGCGCGCCGGCTCTGGGAAGGCGCGAGAGAGGTCATCTCCTCGTCGCTCTACCCGCATTCGCTCGAGGGCAGCACGCCGACCTCCCTGGCCATTTCACCGGATGGCCGGACGCTCTTCGTCGTCAACTCCGACAACAACAACGTCATGCTGGTC
Source organism: Opitutaceae bacterium (assembly GCA_046594805.1). Classification (GTDB taxonomy): domain Bacteria; phylum Verrucomicrobiota; class Verrucomicrobiia; order Opitutales; family Opitutaceae; genus ER46. The sequence goes on from JBKJRG010000557.1 coordinate 8,675, forward strand.
GACATTTCGAATCGCCTGACGGAGGAAGCGAGGGAGCGCGGTGACACCATCTCGCTGGTCGATGGCTTCATCCCGGTCGGCTGGTATCCCACCGCCGTCGCAGTCAGCCCGGACAATGGCACGCTCTTCGTCGCCAACGGCAAGGGCCTGGCGTCCCGGGCCAGTTTCCCGGCGCAATCAAGCGACCCGCGCACGGCCAATTCCTTTTTCCCGTACGATCACACCGGAAAGACCTTCGAGGGCTCGATCTCGATGATCGCGCGGCCGGACGCGAAGCAGATGGCCGAATACACCGAGCAGGTGCGGAAGAACTCGCCGTACACGCCGGAGTCCCTCACGCGCGCGCCCATCACGAGCCACGGCGTCATTCCCGCGAAGGTCGGCGATCCCTGCCCGATCAAGCACGTGCTCTACATCATAAAGGAAAACCGCACCTACGATCAGGTGCTCGGCGATCTCAAAGACGCGCATGGCAACCCGCTCGGCAACGGCGATCCGCAGCTCGCGATCTTCGGCGAGAAGATCACGCCCAACCACCATCAGCTCGCGCGCGAGTACGTGCTGTTCGACAACCTCTATTCGAACAGTGAAGTGAGCGTCGACGGCCACAGCTGGTGCGATGCCGCGATCGCCACCGACTTTAACCAGCGCTCTTGGATCGTGAGTTATTCGAAGCACGGCAAGCTGCCCGGCAACGAGGAGATGGAGACCCCGGCGAGCGGCTACCTCTGGGATTTGTGCCGCCGTCACGGCGTGAGCTACAAGAATTACGGCGAAGGCGCGCAGCGCGTGCCCTCGGCCAACCGCGGCAAATGGGGCAACCGGCGCGACGTGCGCGACATGGATTTGGTCGACTACTGGATCGCCGACCTGAAACAGGCGGAGCAGGACGGCAAGCTGCCGCAGTTCACCATCATGTCGCTCGGGGAAAACCACGCGTTCGGCACGCAGCCCGGCCTATTCACGCCGCACGCCTGCGTCGCCAGCAACGACATCGCGCTGGGCAAAATCGTCGCCGCCGCCACGCGCAGCAAATTCTGGAAGGAGATGGCGATCTTCGTCATCGAGGACGACACGCAGAACGGGCCGGACCACATCGACGCGCATCGCACGACCGGCTTTGTCATCAGCCCCTACGT
>JBKJRG010000637.1:0-4516 GCA_046594805.1 Opitutaceae bacterium
ATGGAAAATGGGATTGCGAAAACTGCGTGCTGCGCCCTCCGCCGCGCCGACCAGGGCGCAGCAAGACTGCGCTCCTACACCGTCACGCTACCCGCGCAGGCGACACAAGCGAAATTCCGGGCTCGCCGTAGCGGCAGGCTTTCCTGCCCGCCGTTCCTCTTCGCGTAATCGTGCTCGTGCTCGTGCTCTTGCTCGTAATCTTGCTCGCACTCGTAATCGGCGTTTGGCCGTTGCGGCACCGGCAATAATCTCGAGCACGATTACGAGCACGAGCAAGAGCACGAGGCGGACATCTGGCCCCCGCCCACCCTACCGATGTTTGCCAGTTCGCCCGGTTCGAAGATCCGGACGGCAACCACCTCATGTCCACCGCATCCACGATGCGGCGCCGGCGTAAACTGGCGAACCACCGGCGCGCCCCGGGGTCCGTGTGCTCAACCGGCGTGCACCGCGCTGCTTCTGTCTTCCCTCCCCATGAAAAAGATTTTCGGCTTCGGTCTCGTTTTCGTCCTGATCCTCGCGGTCGGGCTTTATATCACGATGCAGTATTTTCTCGGCAGCATCGTCAAAAAGGGCGTCAACGAATATGCCCCGCGAATCACCCAGACCAAGGTGGAGCTGCAGGGCGCATCCATCTCGCCGTTCACCGGCGTCGGCGAGCTTAACGGCCTGGTCGTGGGCAATCCCCAAGGCTGGAGCGCCGGCGATGCCCTGCGCCTCGGCAAGGTCCGCCTCAATCTGGAGCCCATGACCGTCTTCAAGGACCATATCGTGATCAATGAGATCATCGTCGAGCAGCCGGAGTTTCTTTATGAGACCAAGCTGGTCTCCAGCAATGTGGGCGACCTGCTGAAAAACATCGAACAGGCCATGGGCGGCAAGAACGCCGAGGTGAAAACGAAGGACGGCAAGCCCATCAAAATGGTGGTGAAAAAGCTGGTCCTCACCGGCGGCAAGGTGACGGTCGGCGCGCTCGGTACGGTGACGGCCATTCCGCTACCACAAATCGACATGGTGGACATCGGGGTCGCCGAAGGCGGCATCACGCCCGCCCAACTCGCGGCTGCCGTCATGAAAAATGTGACCGCCACGGTCGTGGGCGCGGCGACCCAGGCCCTAACCAAAGGTGGAGTGAGTGGAACCATGGACGGCGCCAAACAAGTGGGCGAGGCGATCAAGGGTATCTTTGGCGGCGGGCAGAAGAAGACGGAGCCGGCGCCGGCTCCCGCCCCGGGGAAGTAATTTTGTTGGTTGGGACGACCGCGCCAGCTCAGCGAGCTGGCCTACAGCGGAGTGCGGCATCGCTCGATTGTGACGCTCGATCGCAAACGGCGCTGTGTCGCGCGGCATATTTCGCCCGTTGACGCCGGGGCGCGCGGCCCCTGCGCCCGCGGCTATGAAAGTCACCTACTTCCTCGAGGTCACCTCGTCGTGGTGTTACTGGGCCGAGCCGATGTGGGCGGAGTTGAAACGGCGCTACGCCGGCCGCGCGGAGTTCGGCTGGAAAATCGCGCAGATGGACGCGAGCGACTACCCGAGCACGCGCGAACAATGCGACTGGTTCTACCGGCGCAGCGGCATGGTGATGAAGTCGCCCTTCATGCTCAGCTCGGGCTGGTTCGAGCCGGTGAAGGCAGGCACGATCGTGGCCCCCAATCTCGTGGCGGAAGCGGCGCGCGATTTCGGTTTCGAGGGTGATGAAATCCGGCTCGCGCTTTCGCATGCGGGCGAGCGCGAGGGCCGGAAAGTCCTGCAGCTGGACGTGTCGGTCGCCATCGCGGTGAAAGCCGGCGGCAAAAAGCTGAACGCTAAAAAGCTCCGGGCCGGGGCCGAGTCGGCCGCGGTGCGCGCCCGGGTGGAGGCGAGCTCGGAGGAATTCTCCGCGCACCAAATCACGCAGCGCCCTGCGTTCGTGCTGGAGGATGCGATTGGCGACAAAGCGGTTTTCTCCGGACTGGTCCGGATCGAGCCGCTCGCTGCCACGATCGACACCATGCTGGCGGACACCGCGGCCTATGCCGCGCACGCCGCGCATTTTGGCGGCCCGCCGAAGAGTTGAGGTTGAAAGCGGCTGGGCGAGTGGCTGCGGCGTCAAGCGGTGCCGTAGCAGCCCAGCTCCGGCCGCATGTCATCGGAGAAAATGAAGAGGACGTTGGGGCGTGAATCGGCGGCGTCGGTGACCGATGGCAGGAAGCAACTCCAGCTGCCGCTGGCGTGGTTTGTGGTAGGGCTGCCGCCGGCCGGGATGCCGTCGCGGTGAGAGTTTTCGAATATCTGCCGCGCGATGGCCATGGCGACCCTTCGACCAAGCTCAGGGCAGGCAAGCGCTAACCAAGGCGTCGTCAAGCGACGCCCCTACCCGCTGCCGCTGCTCAGACCCCACCCGACTGACCCGACATCCCGGTGGAGCGCTGCTGCTCCTGTTCGAGCGATTCAGAATCCTGTTCGCGCGGCGATGGCCGAGAATCCTTGGTCGCCTGACGAGCCGCGGCGCGCTGCGTATCGGTTTTCCCGCCAGCGGCGCCCCCGCTTTGTCCCGATTTTTCCGACTCGGACTCGATCGTCACAAGATCGCCGCGCGTACCGAGGCCCGGGCGATTCTCGTTGGCGAGGCCGGCCTCGCCCGGTCGCGTGATGCGCTGCGCGACCCGCTGCTCCGCGGGCTGGCCCGATTCATCCGGCTTTCTACCGGGACGGCCGTCGCCATCAGAAGGTTGGCCGGCGCCGCGACTCGCGTCGGCCGCACGCTTTGTCGGATAGCCGCCGAGGGCCGCTTTCTGCTCGTCGTTCTGCTGGCTCCAGTTTTTAGCTTTCATGGTGGGTAGGGAGTTCGGGAGGGGCCGAGGACGCGCGGAACCGGAAACATCCCTCTGACCCTTCGCACCGGCATCAGTTCGCCTCGGGTAGCCCGCGAGGAGACCGGCGCCGCCCTCGGACGGAATTGCGCCACGCACGCGAGTTGACGCATGCCCGGCGTCCGCTCTCTCTGGGCACGATCATGCATCCCCAGCGCCGTCTCTCCTATGCCCAAGGTTATCTCGGGCTCGGCATGGTGCGGGAAGCGGCGGCGGAACTGGCGCAGATTCCTTCGCCGCTCCGCGAGGCGACCGAATTTCTCGCCGTGCGTCTGGCGGTGCTGCAGGAGCAGCAAAACTGGCCGGAGTTGCGGGCGGCGGCGGGCCAGTTCGCGCGCCAGTCACCCGATGAGGCGGCGGCCTGGGTCACGTGGGCCTATGCGGCCCGGCGGGCGGAATCGCTGGCAGCCGCCGAAAAAATATTGCTCGAAGCCGAACTGCACCATCCCGCCGAGCCGACCATCCAGTTCAACCTGGGCTGCTACGCGTGCCAGCGCGGCGATCTCAAGGCCGCGCGCCGGCGCGTCAATCGAGCGATTGCGCTGCAACCCAATTTTGCCGAGGCCGCCGCTCTCGATCCAGATCTGGCACCGTTGCGGGCGGCAGCGGCAACGGACTGTCAGCCGGGCGCGTGATTTGACACTCCAATTCGGCCGCGCCCCGCTCACCTTTCCCCGATGTCCGCCGCCCCGCTGCTTGAACTCCGCCATCTGGGCAAATCGTTCGGCGGCGCACGGGCCCTGCGGGAGGTGGATTTCGATTTGCAGGCGGGGGAAGTGCACGCGTTGCTCGGCGAGAACGGCGCGGGCAAGAGCACGCTGATCAAGATTGTCACGGGCGCGCACCAGCCCGACAGCGGCACGATCGACCTCGGTGGCCGCCGCGTCACGCAGCTCACGCCCGCCACTGCGCACAAACTAGGCATCGCCTGCATCTATCAGCAGCCCGCACTATTTCCCGACCTGACCGTCGCGGAAAACATCGCGCTCCGGCTCGAACCGGTGGCCGCGTGGCGCAAGGTGAGCTGGGGCCCGCGCCGGGATGGCGCGCCCGCCCTCCTCCAGCGAATCGGCGGGCGGATTTCGCCCGACGCGGAAGTGCGGACGCTCTCGATGCCAGAACAACAACTGGTCGAGATCGCCTGCGCGATCGGCGCCGGCGCGCGGATTGTGATCATGGACGAGCCGACGGCGTCGCTCACCCAGAAAGAGCAGCACCTGTTGTTCGCCGTGGTGCGGGATCTGCGCGCGAACGGCGTGGGCATCATCTACATCTCCCACCGCCTCGAGGAAATTTTCGCGCTGGCCGATCGCGTGACCGTGCTCCGTGACGGCCAGAGCGTCGGCACCCATCACGTATCCGAGATCAACGAGACGGTGCTGATCCGCATGATGGTCGGCCGCGAGATAACCCAAATCTATCCCCCGAGCGAATCCGCGCCCGGGCGCCTCATCCTTTCCCTGCGCGAGCTCGGGTGTACGGCGTCCGGGGTACACGGCGTCACGCTGGATGTGCGCGCCGGGGAAATCGTGGGGCTGGCGGGGCTGGTTGGCGCGGGGCGGACGGAACTCGCGCGGATTCTCTTCGGGCTGACGCCGGCCACGGAGGGCGAAATCCGGCTGCGCGGGATTGGGCTGACGCTGCGTTCGCCCCAGGAAGCC
>JBKJRG010000666.1:0-8713 GCA_046594805.1 Opitutaceae bacterium
CCATCTCACCCGCGGGGTGCCGGGCATGCGCGCCGTGTCGGTGGGCTCGAGCCGGTCGGCTTCGAGTCCGGCGCTCGACGCAGGATGCGCTCGTGACGCCTCTTGCTATGCGGGGGCTGGGCCGTCTTGCTGCGATCACGGCGGCCCCGGCGCTCTGCGCATGAAGATCATCCCCTGTGTTTCTCTCGTGTTGGCTGGTTTTTGCGGAGCGTGGCTGCAGGCGCAGCCGACTGGGTCGAGCCTCATCAACATCTCGACGCGTGGGCAGGTGGCGACGGACGCCAACATCCTGATCGGCGGATTTGTGATTGGCGGCAGCGGCAGCAAGACGGTGTTGATTCGCGCCATTGGTCCCGGCCTGGGCAGCTTCGGAGTACCGGGCACGCTCGCGGATCCGATGCTCGTTATCTACGACGGCCGAGGTGCGGTGGTGGCGAGCAACGATAATTGGAATGCGGTGGACAGCACAGTCGCGGCCCAAGTCGGCGCTTTTCCGCTCACCGCCGGCAGTCGGGACGCGGTCGTGGTGATCACGTTGCCCGTCGGTCCCTACAGCGCGCAAGTTTCCGGGGTGGGGGTGGCGAACGCTGGCGTGGCGATTCTCGAGGTCTACGACGTGAGCGGAGCGGGCCGGCTCATCAATATTGCCACCCGGCTTCCCGTGGGCACGGGGGCGGATCTCGCGGTGGCAGGTTTTGTCGTGAGCCCCGGCGGCGGCACCCGGAAACTCCTCGTGCGCGGGATCGGCCCTGCCCTTGGTGCTTTCGGGCTGCCCGGCACGCTGCCGGATCCCAAGCTTGTGCTCATGGACGGAAGCCAAAATGTCCTGGGTACCGCGGTGGCCAATACTGGCGCTGCCATCCTTGCAAACGCGTTCGCCCAAGCCGGTGCGTTTCCGACCGCGGCCAGCGAGGCGGCCGTCATCATCACGGCAGCGCCCGGCAACTACACCGTGCAACTTTCCGGCAGCAGCGGGACGACCACAGGTGTGGCCTTGGTGGAAGTTTACGACATCACCGACGCGGGCGGCGTTCCCCCTGGCTTCGGCCTCACCCCCCGGCTTTACTTCGCGAATCTGCGACCCGCCGCGAGCGCCACCGCCTCGCTGGCGTCGGGCTACGCGACGGTGCTCTTCGACCCCAACACCAACACCGGTTCGCTCAGCGTTTCATTTTCAAATCTGACCTCGGCGCAGGTCGCTGGTCATCTCGTGCTGGGACCGGCCGCCAATGGTGCGTTCGTCCACGGCTTCAGCCGCGGCCAGGTGAGCGGAACACCGTGGGCCTTGGCCGGCAGCGGGTCGTATTCCTCCAACGATGTCGTCGCCGCGATGCTGACCGGCCAGATCACGGTGCGGATCGACAGCGCCAATTTCCCGGGAGGAGAACTGGGGGGCTCGTTCCTCCACTCTGCCGGCTCGCAAACATTCGTCGCGCCGGGCGCACCGCCGGCGCTGGCGGCCTCGGCGTTGTCGGCGCCCAGCCAGACCGATGCGGCGCGCTTCCTCACGCAGGCAACGTTTGGCGCGACCACGGCGGAAATCAGCGGCGTCATGGCCCGCGGGTTCACCGACTGGATCGGCGACCAGATGGCCTTGCCCGCGAGTTCCCATCTCGCGGCCTTGCGGGACGACATGGCGGCCTTTCCGAATCCACCCGCTCCGCCCGCGCTGCGCAACTACAAGGCGACGATGCAAAACCGGCAGGCGGCGTGGTGGAAAATCGTGCTGACCGGTCCCGATCAACTCCGTCAGCGCGTCGCTTTTGCGCTGAGCGAAATTTTCGTGGTCTCCGATGCGGGCTGCGCGCTCCGCTGGGAGGGCCAGGGCAACGCGCGGTATTACGATCTGCTCGTCCAGGGCGCTTTCGGTAATTTCCGAACCCTGTTGGAGAATGTGACGCTGAGTCCGATCATGGGCGCCTATCTGAGCCACCTCAGCAACCAAAAGGCCGACCCGGCCACGGGCACCCTGCCCGATGAGAACTACGCCCGCGAAGTCCAGCAGCTCTTCACCATCGGTCTCGTGCAACTGCAACCGGACGGGACATTGCTGCTCGATCCCGCCGGCCAGCCGATTCCGACCTACCACCAGGCGATGGTCACCGAGACGGCAAAAATCCTCACGGGGTGGTCGTTGCCCGGCTATAGCAGCGGCAACTTTCGCTTCGCCCTGGATACCGCAACGACGGTGACGGGGGACAGCGATGGCTGGTTGATTCCGATGACCCACTACGAGGCATTCCACGACAAAACGGAAAAGCGAATTGTCAGCCTGCAGCAAAGAAATCCCGCCGGCGCGGTGGCGACCGTGGTGCCCGCCGGACAGACGGGCGCGCAGGATTTGAAGATCCTCCTCGATGCGCTCTTTAGTCACCCGAACACCGGGCCGTTCATCAGCCGCCAGTTGATCCAGCGGCTCGTGACGAGCAATCCCAGCGCGGGATATGTCTATCGCGTCGCACGTGTTTTTGCCGACGACGGAACCGGCGGACGCGGCAATCTTGGAGCGGTCGTCAAGGCCATCCTCACGGACTACGAAGCGCGTTCGCCGGGCGTTGGCGCGAACATCGGTTACGGAAAAATCAAAGAGCCCCTGCTGCGGGTATCGGCGCTGCTGCGGGTGCTGAAGGCCCGGGCGCCGAATGGCCGGTTCATGGACAGTTATTTCTATCCGGACCCGACCCAGCCAAATTCATGGGAAGCGGACGGCGTGCTGGCGCGCCCCGCCGACTGGCTGGCCCAGGGCGCCTTGCAGGCGCCGAGCGTCTTTAATTTCTTTTCGCCCGATTATTCGAGCCCAGGCCCGCTGGCGGCGGCCGGGATGGTGGTGCCTGAACTGCAGATCACCGACGCCACCTCGGCCATTGGATTTCCCAATGCCGTGGCGCAACTCTTGTATCGCCCGTTGCCCACGACGGGGCCGACGACCGGTTTGTTCGGCCGGCCGATCACCGCGCCGACGCCCTGGCCTTTCCTCGTGATGGACTATTCCACGCTCACACCCCTGGTAGCCACCACCCCGCAGCTCCTCGATCAGATGAGCCTGTTGTTCTGCGCCAACGGCATGTCCACCGCAACGCGTTCCCGGATTACCACCGCCCTCCAGGCGCTGGTCCCCGGCACCGACGACACCGAGCGCGTGAAGACGGCACTCTACCTCACGGTGGTCTCCCCGGATGCCGCGCTGCAAAAATAAACCATGAAACCTCCCGCTTTCGATCCCACCCGCCGGCACTTTCTCCGGCAGGCGTGCTGTGCGGCGGTCGGCTCCACGGGCGTGCTCTCGACGCTGGCGCAACTGCGGGTGCTCGGCGCGGTGGCGGCCGACTCCGCCGCCGTTCGGACCGCCGCCCTCGGGTCGGATTACAAGGCGTTGGTCTGTCTTTTCCTCAACGGCGGCAACGATGGCGCCAACATGATCATCCCATCTGACACCAGCAGCTATGCCACGTATGCGAAAAACCGCAGCCTGCTGGCGGTGAACCAGTCGACGCTCCTGCCGTTTACTCCGCGAAAATATTCCGACGGCCGGAGCTACGCGTTTCATCCGTCCCTGCCCGGGGTGCAGCGGCTCTTTGGCGAAGGGAAAATCGCCGTCCTCGCCAACGTGGGCACGCTCGTGCAGCCGACGACCCTCAGCGGGTATCGCAGTGGCCAGGCGCTCCCGCCGCAGCTCTTCGCGCACAACGAGCAATCCACGCAGTGGCAGAGCAGCGTCCCGGATCGCCCCCTTTCAAACCGGGTGGGGCGGCCGGCTCGCGGACTTGATGAACGCGTTCAACACGAACAACCAGCTCTCGATGTCGATCACGCTCGCCTTCCAAAACTCGTTCCAGGTCGGCAATACCGTGGGCCAGTATTCGGTCAGCCCGAACGGAGTGGGGACATTGAGTGGATCAGGTCCCACCGTGCAGTTCGCCAACAGCCAGGCACGAATCAGCGCGGTCAAGGATCTCATGGCTATCCCGAACGCCAGCCTCCTGGGAGCGGCGTTCGCCGGCATCCACGGCGCGGCCATTCGCGACGGCGATGTGCTCGGCGGCCTGTTGCCGACGGCGCCCGTGCTGCAAACCGCGTTTCCGGGCTCCTCCATCGGTGCGCAGCTGAGGATGGTGGCCAGGCTCATTTCGCTTTCGTCGGCCCTGAATCTCAAACGGCAGATTTTTTTCTGCCAGTTGGGCGGCTTTGACACGCACGCGGCCCAGGTGGGCAGTCACGGGACTTTGCTCGCTGAATTGAACGCGGCGCTGGCCGCGTTTTATAATGCCACCCTGGAAATCGGCGTCGCGAACCAGGTCACGACGTTTACGGCTTCGGATTTTGGCCGCACGTACACGGCCAATGCCGAGGGCTCCGATCACGGCTGGGGCAATCATCAATTGATTATGGGCGGCGCGGTGCAGGGCGGGGATATTTACGGCGCGATGCCGAGCCTGGCGCTCGGCGGACCTGACGACACCGGTCAGGGCCGCTGGCTGCCGAGCACGAGCGTGGACGAATATAGCGCGACGCTGGCCAGCTGGTTTGGTGTGAGTGCCGCAAATCTGTCGACCGTCCTGCCGAACATCGGCCGCTTCGCGAGGCCGAACCTGGGTTTCATGGGCTGAGGGCGGGCGCGCCCGCGGTTTAGGGTTTTGAGTCTTGGGTCTTGAGTTTCGCTGCGGGAGAGTCGTCGCTGGAATTGGGATTGCTAACCCAGAACCCAAGACTCAAAACGCAAAAGCCACCATACCCATGCTCGTCCACACCGTCTACTTCTGGCTCAAACCTGATCTCACTGCCGCGCAGCGCGCGGAGTTTCGCCGCGGCGTCGAATCGCTCGGCGGCATCAAGGCGGTCGACCGGATTTATGTCGGCACGCCGGCCAAGACGGAAAAGCGCCCCATCATCGATGACAGTTACTCGGTGGCGCTGACGGTGCTCTGCAAGGACCTCGCCGCGCACGATGCCTACCAAGTGGACCCGATCCACCTGAAGTTCATCGAGCAGTGCAAACAGTTCTGGACGCGGGTGCAGATCTACGACGCGGAATAGGGGGAGCGAATGGTCTGGGGGGTAGGGCCGGCGCTTGCCGCCGCGCCGTCGCGCGGTGCGTCGGCGAAAACCTTAACTTCACATGCGCCCTTGGGATGCGGGAATCACAGCTATTCGGTCGCGTGTGTCGCGACGGCGTGCCGACAAGCGGCAGCCCTACCCCACGCCTACGGCGGCCGCACGCCGGTGACCAGCAGATAGCGGGTCGTCGGCCGATAGTAGGTGAGCAGGGTGCTCGTTGGCACCCCAGGAAACGTGCCGCTGGTCCGGGCGACTTCCGTCACGACGAGCTGCCGTTGGAGCAAACCCAGGTTCCACGCGGTCCATTCATCACGATAATCCGTGACCCCGAGCAGCAGGGGCGTGGAGTTCTGTCGGAACCGCTCGGCCAACTGTAGCTCCAGGCCGTTGACCAACAGGGTCACGCTTCGCCATTCCGCAGCGGGATAACGCGCGCGCATTTCGTTTTCAAAGCCGTTGTGTTGCCCGGCGGCGTGACCGGAATACTCGACCGCCAGGAGCGGCCAGGTGATCGCGGCACCGCGCGCGCAGGCTGCTCCGAAAAAGACCGCCGCAATAATGGCAGGCGTCAGGCGCACCTTTGCTGCCAGCCATCCCGCGCTGTGAACAATTCCCACGGCCGCGACCAGGGCGAGCAACGGCACCACGTGGCTGAGATTGCGCTCGAAAAACACTTTTCGCGTGGCGAAATACGCGGTGAACACGATCACGGGTCCTGCGAGCAGTCCCAACTCCGCCCAGCGCCGGCGTGCCACCAGCCGGCCGGCGCCCCAGGCGACGCTGGCCAGCAGAGGCCATCCGAGCGTCGCGGCGAAATAGCGGGCGAGCATATCCGCGACCGGTGTGCCCAGCAGGTGACTGTGGGGCGGATGCAGCCCGGCATACTGCGTCATCAGGGCGCGCACGCCATGGACAAACGCGTGCGGGTGCATGACCGCGGTGGGGGCTCCCAGGCAAAAACCCAGGAGAATTCCCAAGCCGGCGGCAAACGCCAGCCAGCCGCGGGAAGTGACGCCCGGCCTCGCCGCCACCAGCGGGACAAACGGAACCCAGGCAATGAGGAGCATCGATACCTTGCAGGCGATGAGGAGGCCGACACACAGACCCCCCGCGAGGATGCGACGACGGGAATGCAGGACCTGTGGCCAGCTCAAGTGGACGGCGGCGAGCATGAGCACGGTCGTGAACGGTTCAGGCCGGACGTAATGGGCATCCTGCACCAGCAGCGGCGCGACGGCGGTCACTGCCGCCGCGCCGAGACCCGCGAGCGGTCCAGCAACACGCCAACCCAGGAGCAACGTCTGGGCGACCACGAGGGTCGCGAGGGCGGCCACGAAAAAACGGTAGACGAGGAATCCCTCGCGTTCGGCCCGCCAGCGGTCGGTGCCGGGCACCCACTTTGCCAGGCGATAAAAGAAGTAGGTCGCGTAGAGATGCGACGAGAAGTTGTACTGGTCGTAACGAAGTGACGGAGGAAGGTCCGCTTTCGCCCAGTTCACGTCCCAGTCGCCGGAGTGGCGCATATGCCGCACGACCTCGATCGTGATATCCTCGTCGTCCGGACCGTGCCCGCTATCATAATACGCAAACCGCAACACCGCGCCCAGCACGAGCACGAGGGCTGCTGCCAGCCACAGGCGTTCGTGAGACGCAACGGGCTCACCGGGCGCCGAGCTCACGTCACGCCTTCGGCTGGGTCTCGATGCCCGGATCGTTGTCGGGCAGCGCGCCCAGCCGGCGCTTGACCCGACGCCGAACGACCGGCGCCGCCGTGCCGGGCGCCTTGACCACGAATGGGGCAAAGAAAGCCGCCTGCGTGGGAGGAAACCGTCCCCGCAGGTGAACCCCGTCATCGAGCAGTTCCTCGCTCTGGACGTGCCCGGTCGCATGCAGCCGCGCGATCACGTCGTACCGGTCGTGCGGGACCAGCAGCTCGGAGGCATCATGGGTATCGGCAATCAGTTCGAGGCAGCGGGCCTCGAGGGCGTCGAGGCCCGCCTTCGTTTTGGCGCTGACGAACAACGCATCGGGCACGAGGCGCTTCGCGCGGCGCACCATCTCGGGAGTGGCCGCATCGACTTTATTAAACACCGTGATCATTGTCGTCTCGCCGGCGCCGAGCTCTTCCAACACGGCCAGCGTGGTTTCGCGGTGGTGCTCGACGTTGGCGTTGGTGACATCGAGGACGTGAACCAGGAAGTCTGCGACCACCACTTCTTCGAGCGTCGCCTTGAACGCCTCGACCAGACCGTGGGGCAGCCGGCGGATGAAGCCCACCGTATCGGTCACCAATAGTTTCTGGTTGCCGCGGAGCACGAGCTGCCGGGTCGTGGGATCGAGCGTGGCGAAGAGTTTGTCGACGGCGAGGACGTGCGCGCCGGTGAGGGTGTTGAGCAGGGTGGATTTGCCCGCGTTGGTGTAACCGACAATCGCGCACGTCGGGACCGGGATGCGCTGGCGCTTGCGCCGCTGGACATCGCGTTGCTGGACGACCTTTTCCAGCTCCTCCTTCAGGTGGGCAATCCGGTCGCGGACGATCCGGCGATCCTGCTCGAGCTGGGTTTCGCCCTCACCGCCCATGGCCCCCTTGCCGCGCTGGCGGGACAAATGCGTCCACGCCCGGGTTAGACGCGGCAGGGAATACTCCATGCGCGCGAGTGCGACCTGGAGCGTTGCCTCGCGGGTGTGAGCGCGATCCGAAAAAATCTCGAGGATCACCTCCTGCCGGTCGATCACGGCGATGCCGGAGAGTTCCTCCCAGTTGCGTTGTTGGGCGGGCGAAAGCGCCTCGTCGAACACAATGACATCCGCCCCGTCGGCTTTGGCGAGGTCCACCAGCTCCTGGGCTTTGCCACTGCCGAGGAGAAATGCAGGCGTCGGCCGCCGGAGTTTGACCAGAACGCTACGGGTCACCGCGATGCGCAGATTTTCCACGAGTTCCTTGAGCTCGAGCAAGAGCTCGTCGCCTTCCCCCTCGGCCATCTTCTCGGTTTGGACGCCCACCAAAAAGGCGCGCTGGAGCTGGGCGGGTTTGTCAGTGAGGAAATCAGCCATCAGGAGGGGTCAGGCAATGGGGTAGAAGAGACGGAGTCAAATGTGCGGACGACGCGGGGCGGAAAGTGGCTCCGGCTTCCAGCCGGAGATCCGAACCAATCTGCGGCTGGAAGCCCCAGCCACGACGAACCTACCGCGGCAGCCGCACCGAAAACCGCGCCCCGCCCCCGGGCGCGTCATCGACCGCGACCGACCCGCCATGCGCATCCACGATGGCTTTGACCAGGCTCAAGCCGAGCCCCAGCCCACGCTGCGAACGGCTGGTGTCCCCGCGGTAAAGCCGGCGAAAAATCGCGTCACGTTCCGGCAGGGGGACACCCGGGCCGTTGTCCGTGAACGTGACAACGACCGCGCGCGGTTCGGCGCGCGTCGCGACCGTGACCCGTCCGCCGGCGGGCGTGTATTTGAGCGCATTGTCCACCAGGTTATTGAGCGCCTGGCCTAGGCGGATGGCGTCCGCTTCCAATTCAGCGGGCTCGGGTTGATCGAGTTCCAGCATGATCTTTTTCTCCTCGGCGACCTCCCGATAGAGATCCACCGCGCGATCGACTGTCGACCGGACATCGAAGCGATCGCGATTGAGCTTAAGCGCGCCGCCCTCCGC
>JBKJRG010000869.1:0-6462 GCA_046594805.1 Opitutaceae bacterium
CAATCTCCGCGTGAATTGGAATTATGCGTCCCGCCAGCGCGTCAATCCCATCGCCGCGGGGCCGGGCATTGCCCCGGGCACCTTCACGTGGAACAGCGAGCGGCTCTATCTGGATGTATCCGGCGAGTACACCCTCACCCGGATTTTCACGGTCTTCGCCAACCTGCGCAACGTCACCGGCGTGTACGACGACGTGGTGCTGGAGGGGCCGAACACGCCGGCGATCGCGCAGCTCCGCTCCCGTTTCGATCTCGGCTCGCTCTGGACGTTTGGCGTGAAAGCGCGTTTCTAATTTCCCCACGCTGGCTGCTTTCGAATACGTTCTCGTTTTAGCCTGAGGCCGGCATCCGCCATTTGATCAGGATTGCGCGGAAAGGAATGCGTTGCGCCCGGCAAAAATGAGGGGATGCGTTGGGGAGTCAGTCGGCCGAGCGGCCCAAATTGAACCCCGGGGCGACGCAGAAACCGGGTTGCTGCGTCGCCCGTCCGGCCCATGGTGGCGGGCATGAAAACCCGTCCGAGCTCCGCCCCGGTTTCCGTCGTGCTCCCCCTTGTCGTCATGCTGGGCGCCGTGCTTGCCATCGCCGCACCGGTGCGCGCCCAACTCGGCGCCCGCAGCACGGCAGAGTGGCTGAAGACCCTCGATTCCGCCAACCGCGTCGCGAAGCTGAAAGTCGACGAGGCCGTGGCCGCGCTGCAGCTTCAGCCCGACGACGTGGTGGCAGACATTGGCGCGGGTTCGGGCGTCTTCACTCTGCCGCTGGCGCAGGCCGTCGCCCGCGGCCGCGTGTATGCCGTCGATATCGACCAAGGCCTCGTCGATCACATTGCAGCCAAGGCAAAGGCGGCCAAGGCTGACCACGTACGCCCGGTACTCGGAAAGTTCACGGACCCCAACCTGCCGGCGCGCGATGTGGACGTGGCCTTCATCTACGACGTGCTGCACCACATCGAAGATCGCGCGGCCTACCTGCGGAACCTCGCGCCCTACCTCAAGCCCGGCGGCCGCATCGCCGTGATCGATTTTCACCCCGAGCTGGGACCGCACAAAAATGATCCCAAGCTCCAAATCACCCGCGAGCAGACCCGGGAGTGGATGGTCGCCGCCGGCCTCAAGGTCGTCACCGAGCACCGGCTCTATGACGACAAGTGGTTTGTCGTCTACGGGCGCTGAGTGGTCTCTTTCGTAAATGTGCTCACATATTATCGGCCGCGCGAGGTCAGGTAAGGAATACGTTGGCGAGGTTGTGAAATGGACTACTTTGTTTTTTCGTCGCGATCGGGATTCACGCGCAGTCGCGAAGTCGCGAAGTCGTGATGGTTGTTGGCGATGCGTTTGATGCCCTCCTTGAAGGTGGCGGCTCCGAAATTCAATTGGCCGGCGGTCGCATTGTTTTCGCGCGCTTCGCGGCTTCGCGTGAGCACGGTCTCGATTTCTGCGTTGTTGTCCATGGGCATGTTTTTCATCCCATCCTTTTTCCGGCTGCAGATAGCGGCAAGGCAAGTCGCACAAATATCTCCCACCCCTCCAAACCCTTTCGCTGGCGCCGGCATCCCAATTGGCGTGAGGCAGGCCGAGAAGCCAGCAGAACACCTCAAAGCCAGCAGAACACCTCAGGCTTCACCCTCACCTTTTTTGAGGAGCGCGAGCAGGACGGTGACAGGTTCGGAAGGTCTGCGGCGGGTGAGACCGATGTGTTTGCTCACGTAGGCGGCGGTGCGCATGTCGAGGTGTTGCGCCAGCCAGCCGTTCGAAACATCGGTCGATTCATGCAGGTGAAGAGCGAGGGCGCGCTTCCAAGGTGCAGAGTGGTGCTGACAGGCCCGCGCTTCGGGCGGGATGCGCTGCAGTGCGGCGCCGAATGCCTCCGCCCAGCGAGCAAACCGGGCGCCCTTGGGCCCGCGTTCTTCCCAGCGCCGCGTTTCGGCCACGACTTCGGGATCGACCAACCAGCGCGCCTTGAATTCCTGGCTCCCGATCGCCCAGCCGCGGCTCAACGAGACATAAGATTCGTTCTTGCCGGCGGGCCCCTCCGCCGCCTGCCAGGCCAGATAGTCCGCGTAGCAGCGCCGACCCGCCGGGGAATCGGGCAGCAACCCGGCTGACGCGAGCGCCGCGTGCAACTGGAGAAAGGGGGGACGTTCGCGGGGATGGTGCAGATACCAGTAACTCGAATGCCGGTGCGCGCAGAGTTGCGCCACGGCCACAATGCCGGCCCGAACCGGATTGAGATGCACATAGTGGCACACCGCGCCCAGTGCCTCCTCCGGACCCACGAGCAATGCCTTGTAGCGACTTTGAAAGAGGTGGCCGCGTTCGTCACGCAAACGGTTGAAACGATTGGCGAACGTGGACTCCAGCCACTGCATGCCGGTGGTGAGATTCCCGAGCGGAGTTTCGAGTGCCAGGTGGAAGTGATTCGACATAACGACAAAGGCGTGCAGCAGCCAAGCGCTGCGTTCGCAGGCCTCGAACAGACACGCTTCAAAGGCGGCTTGGGTGCGGAGGTCGTCGAAAATCCACGACCGGTAGTTCCCGCGATTGATCACGTGGTAGATCGCGCCGGGGTATTCCACTCGCAACCGGAACGCCATGTCCTCCATCGAACCGGTGCTGGCGCCCGCTTCCAGCGTCGCTTCTACCCGAAATACGGTAGGGAGGGTGAGGGTGAAGCCTGAGGTGTTAGTCCGGGCCTCTCAAAAAGGTGAGGGTGAGGCCTGAGGTGTTCTGCTACCCTTGTCTGCGGTGCTCGCCCAGGCCCGGGCGGAGGATGCCATCACCCTTTGGCATTTGCTTGCACGCCCGGATGCCGCGCAACGGGCCGCGGTGTACGACGCGCTCGCGAAAGTTCAGCCAGCGCCGCATGGCGTGACGCGCGAGGGCGTCTTGGCCGGCAACGCCGCCATGCGCCGCGCCTGGGCCGACCAGCTCGGGCTGGGAATGTTCGCATCGCGGTGACCCCGCGCCTCGGCGGGGTTGACCACGAATGAATTTGGCGCGGCGTGCAACGCGCGGGCCGCGACCGGCATCTTATTGCTGGCTCCGCAACCATCAATCGAAAGAGACTCCCGCATGAGCAGAAGATTCCTCAACCTTCGGCCGCTGGCGTTTGCGCTGGTGGCTTGCACCCTCCTCGCCCCGGCTGTTTTCGCCGGGACGCCCCTGATCTGTCACCCTTACGCCATTGGCGCGGCGAAATCGCTGCCCGGCAGCGACGGCGACTGGAAGGGAGTCAATCCGGGCTACGACCGCACGCACCTGGTGCGCGATACGCTTGCCCTGCTCACCACGGAAACACCGGTCATCGTGCGGATGGAGACGCTGCGCCGCGCCGCGATCTACGCCACCGCGGGAATGCGGGGCTGGAGTCAGGCCGGGTTCAACGACGAGGACCGCGCCAACACATCTGCGCTGCTGGCAAAGTTGCGTGAGCGTTCGAAGACCGCCCGGGGCCCTGCTCTCGCGCTCGCGTTGTTCGATGTTGGTTTTTTCACCGAAACCCTGCGGCACACCGGAGTCGACCGGTCGCTGAGCGGCTACGATGTCCTCGTCAAGGCGCGTGAGCTGCGCGGGCCCGACGCCGACATGGAATTCGCCCTCGCCCTGGCGAGCTCATGGCCGAACAAGCGCGACGAACATCGCGACCACCTCACCCGCGCCCGGGCCGGCGCAAGGCCCGGCTCACTGCTCGCGTCAAATCTCGCGTCGCATTTCAGCGGCTCGTAAGCCGGCGCTGGGGCCGGCTGGCCGAAGACGCCGGCGAAAAACCCGGTGCGAGCCAGCTCGCTGGCCTACAATCGAAAGCCAGCTCAAGGAGCGCAGTCCGTGCCGCGGCGTCGCGCAAAAAAATCGCCTTGCAAACCGCATTGCCGACGGCGTCGGCGTGAGCCATGCTTGGACGATTTTGCCCATGCCCGACGTCACTCCGAGCTCCCTGCCCTCTCCCTCCACGCCATCGGCAGGCAGGTCCGCCGGCGGTTCTGATGCGCAGCTCATTGCCTACCTCAATCTGAAGCTCCGGGAAATCGGGCAGCCCGGCGTGGCCGACCCGGCGGCCGGGGCCGAGGGGCTGGGCCCGCTCGTCGATCACTTTCTCGCGCTCAGCCGGGAAAAGGATCGCGCCCTCACCCGCCATCTCTGCCCCGTCGATCAGCGAATCCAGAATTTTCTCTACACCGATTTCGAGTCGCACGGCGAGGTGCCCCGGCTGCCGGGGACGACGCTGGTGCTGGATCGGCCGGCGCTCGCCCGCGTGCTTTCACTGCCGCCGGATGCGGACCGGCACGTCAGCGACATTCTTTCATCGCACCGGGTCGGCCAGGGCGTGTTGCACAACCCGCGCTCCGATCGGCGCACCACCCAGGGCATCTTCCACGTGGTCGAGCTCGGTTTGCCCGTGTCGGACGACAAAAAAAGCGTGCCGCCCGCCGTGTTCACCCGGCTCCTCGCGCATGCCCTCAATCCGCCCCCCGCGCTGCTCCGGCTCCCCTTCACCGCCACCGCCGCCGCCCCCGCCGAATGTTTTGTTTCGCTCCATCTCCGTCCGGTGGTCTGCCCTCTGGTCCCGGGCTACACGCCCACGCGCGCGATGGAAACGCGTTTTTTCGCTCCCGGCGGGCTGGTCGCCAACCTCGATTTCATCGAACGGATTTTTGGTAATGCGGGTGATCCGCACCTGCCGGAAAACGACGCCGCGCTGGATCCCGCACATTGGACCGGTCACACGGGCTGCGTCATCCTTGCCACCCACCTGACACAGCTGACCAAGCGCGAACTCGGCCTGCCGAAATGGGCCGAGGCCAGTGAACGCCAGCGCCGCGACGGCATGGGCTGGCGCACACCGGAAGAACTCTACAACGATGGTGGCGCCTTCAAGATTTCCGCGCGCGACACCAGCGGGGTCATCGTGACGCTGATCGCCGACAATTATTTCGGGTACTGCAAGAAAGAGGTGAAGGCGCAAATCAGCTTTGCGGCGAACCTGCTCGGCCAGTGCGAGGAAGAGCATGCCGGCGGCGCGATCGTGTTTCCCAGTTACGACCTCGGCGAAGACTTCCAGCTCGCCAAGCACCTCGCGATCGTCGACCACACCTTCGCCGAGACGCTGGCCCAGCTCGACGGCCGGATTGAAGTCCAGCCCGACGGCTGGGCGCGAGATCGGCTGCATCCCGACATCTGCTACGTGCCGGAGGACGCCTTCTTCGACCTGCGCGCGCAGACGATCACTTGGAGCGCCGGCGCCGGTGCGCCCCCGGATGCCACGCATGCGATCAAGCTCCAGCCCCGCCATACCTATGTGCTGCCGTCGGGCTACAAGGTGGAGATGTGCAAGCCTGACGAGGGCCGACGCTGGCGCCTGCGCGGCACCACCGCCGAGGGCATACTGTGCCACAAACCGTGCACCGTCTCCGGCGGCGGCAAATCGGAAATCTCGAAATCGATCGCCGACGCGATGTTCGTGGGACCGAATTTTGTGCGCGAGGTCAGCGCCGACTTTGAGCTGGTCGACTCCATCCTGCACAAGGAATACGGGCAGCGCTTTCTCGACCCCAAGCGCAACCGCGCGCGAGGCCGGCCCCTGCTCAGTCCCAAGCGCTCGCTGGGCTCGGTGGTGAAGCTGCTCAGCCCGGGCAGCGACTACACCGACGAATTCAACACCTGGCTCGGCTCGATTCCGCGCTACATCCACGACCTGGTCCTGATGATCAAGCGCTACTACAAGGCCGAATGGGGCCAGGACTGGCGCAGGCACTTCAGCGTCGACACCATCAACGGGCGGCCGGGCAACGAGGTGAAGTATCACCGGCAAAAAGTCCTGACGCATTACCTGCGCGTGGGCTTCACGCCGGATGGCGGGTGGCGGACCTTCAGTCTCCGCAAGGATTTCTTCCCGGCCGTGAAGATCCAGTGCGAGGACGACATCACTGCTTCCGTCGTGGTGCCGGCCCGCGGGCTGGCCGGGCTCCCGGCTTGGGCGACCAAGGCCACCGCGTTGAAATTCGTCCAGAACTGCGAGTCAGCGCTTTTCCAGCGACCCGACGATGCCATCCACCGCGGTTACGACAAGCACACCGAGCGCGACTTTTCGAAGCCGGGAAATTTTTTCTCAAACTACGAGCCACTTAGCCGCGAGGCCGCCCGCGCCATCGTCGAGGATGCGATCGGCTTTGACCATTTCAGCGAGCCCGTGCGGACGCTGTTCGAGGAGTTCGTGGCCGCCGATCGGCCCGCCTATCTCGCGTCCCCGGCCCATCCGCGGCTGGTGGACGGCAAGCCGTCCAAGAATCCCCGCTACCTGCAGCGGCGGCCCGATCTCGAGGACCCGCGGGCCACGTATCTCGCCCACACGGGGGCACGGCTTTACCGCCGGGTGGCGGCGGGCCACACCGTCTTGTTCCCGGTGGGCGCAGTCCTGGTCGGTCGTCGGTTGAATCCGCCCGAGCCGGGGGTCAAATCGCTCT
>JBKJRG010000058.1:0-2743 GCA_046594805.1 Opitutaceae bacterium
GATCGCGAGGACGCGCAGATGCTCGCGATCGGACTTGGTCTGGCTCTGCGAGATCGCGCGCAGCTTGCGCGCGTTGGCCACAATCACGGGATGCCCCAACACGGTCAGCAGCCGCGACACCCACGGGCTGTGCGTCCCGGTCTCCATCACGAACGTCGCACCGGGATACCGGGCGCCAAACGCAGTCAGCACTTCACGGGTGTTGACGATCACTTCCTCGGCGAGGATCTCCCCCGCGGCATCGAGGACGCACGCGTGGTGGTGGCGATCCCCGAGGTCCAGTCCAATGGTTAATGTATCTGTTTTCATAAGGCGGGAGATTATACACCCGCCTTCTCATTCCTACTTGTTCGGCTCTTGTCGCATCACTTGTAGGGAAACGGCTTCTTCGGGATGCTGACCTTGTGCCGATGCTTCCTTAGCCGGCGGGTCTGCCTGCACGCATCATAGACGAGCGGGTCTCCGGCGGTCGCTAATCGCTTCGCGGCCAACTGCACTTGAGGAAAGCTGAGTGTCGCATTCGCCATCGCGTGCATAAGTCGATTTCTTCTATCTTTCCATCGGCTTAACCTATCCAGCCACACTTTCGGAAAATTGGCTCCCAGTAACTTGTCGCGTCGACGACGCTTCCTCAGGAACTTGATCTTTGGGCCCATCATCAATACCCGATTGCCTTTCTTATCCGTCGCTCCGCCGGTCGCTAGCATCACGGCGACCAGGCGATCCTCAAGGATCGCGTATTCGATCCACGACGCCTCTAGGTAATATCCAGCTGCGATCGCTGCGGCCATTTTCTGAAGCAGGGCAGTGTAGTGCTTCGCTTTACGGTGCGGTTTGCTCATTCGAGTGGGGAGTTTTGCCGAACAGTGTTATTCGCCTGAACTGGGCGTCGGTTTCGATCCGCGGGAGGCTGTGCGTGTTGCCATGACCGGAAGTGGATTCGAATGGCCGGAAGTTGTTGTGCAGTACAATACCCCAGACCGACTCCCTTTTTCCGGGCAGTCGGCTGCGTTTACTTTTGGTCCCGCCGAAAGACCAACTCGAGTGCAGCCATGGCCCGGAGCGAGGATCTCCTGAAACTGCACCGGGTAGGTCAGGGGCATTTTATCCGGTTCGATCTGCGACATCTGCGGTTAAAAACAATCAGCGGTGGGGTTCGAAACGCGTTTGGCGAGGGAGCCAAAATGGGTCATAGCGATAATCGAGACAAAATGGTCTTGAACGTTTTGGATTGCGCTGGGCCGAGGACCATGCGGTCGCCGCCGTGCTGGGCCTGGAGTCTTTTGACGAGGACGATTTGTACCTGGCCTTGGAATGGCTGCAGGCCAACCAGGAGCGCATCGAGCGGGCGCTGGCGCCGAAGATCGAGCCCGGGGCGGCGTTTTTATATGATGTGACCTCTTCCTACTTCGAGGGGCAGTGCAACGAGCTGGCCGCCCACGGGTACAATCGCGATGGCAAACGCTACAAGAAACAGATCGTGGCGCGGCTCCTGACCGATGCGAACGGCGAACCGCTTTCGATCCAGTTATATCCCGGCAATACGAGCGAGCCGAAAACCTTCCAGCCGACGGTGGAAAAATTACGGGTGCGCTTCGCCGCCCGGGAAATCGTCTTGGTGGGGGACCGGGGCATGATCAAGAAACTGGGCAAAGTGGCGCTCGGCGAGGCGGGTTACCGGTACGTGACGGCCCTGACCAATCCGCAGGTCCGAAAGCTTTTGGCGGGGAAGGTGCTGAGCCCGGAGCTCTTCGACGAGGAGCCGGCGGCGGTCGAGTACGACGGGCGCCGCTTGATCTTGCGTTGCAATCCGGCGACCCGCGAGCGGGACCAGCACCGCCGGCTCAGCCAATATCAGCGGATCGAGCAACGGCTGTCCGCCGGCAACACGCGACTCGTCCAGAAACCGCGCGCGAAGGTGGAGACCCTGCGCAAGCAGGCGCAAGCGTGGGTGGACCACTATGGTTTTTCGTCCTGGCTGACGGTGCACGTGACCGGACGGGTGGTGAGTTGGACCAAAGACGAAGCGGTGGCCGCGGACCTGGCCTTATTGGACGGCTGCTATGTCCTGGAGACGGACTTGCCCGTGGCCGCCGCGGATACGCGCACGGTGCACGCACGCTATATGAGTCTCATCGATGTCGAGCGGGACTTCCGCACGATGAAGACCGGCCTGTTGGAGTTGCGCCCGATCTTCCTGCGGAAAGCGGAGCGCACGGAAGGCCACGCGCTCGTCACGATGCTGGCCTTGAAACTGGTTCGAGCACTTGACCGCCGTGTTGCCCCCTTGGGGCTCACCGTCGAGGACGCGGTCGAGCGCTTGAACGGCGTACGCCTGGTCGGCCTCGGCGAGCCCGCACTCGCCTTGTGGCGGCTGCCCGACGCGTATTCCCCGGCGCAACAGGAAATCCTCGACATTTTGCCCGCTCTGCCCGCGCCCAAGTTGTCCCTAAAAAAGACCGGGAAACGCCGTCTCACCCAGCCTCGCCGCGGCCGCGTTTCTCCTCTGAAATGAAGGCCGCGAGCGCCTCAAAAATCCCGTTCGCCGAGAAAAGGAAGATCGTCTGAGCCGTATCTATTCAGTCCGACGTAGGTCAGCGCGCTTGCGCGCGCTCTGGAAAGCGCTCGCAAGCGAGCTGGCCTACAGGGTCACCTTTCAGTATTCAAATGCACGAGGAGATTCGTGGCCGACTGAATGGATACGGCTTAGCGGCGCAGTGACGGTGGCGCGACGGGCCCGGAC
>JBKJRG010000266.1:0-2991 GCA_046594805.1 Opitutaceae bacterium
GTTCACGCAGCAAGGTCGCGAACGCATTCTCACGGGGATGATGCGGGTCAGCCTGCTCAAGCGGCTGGAGAGCTCGATCGACTCATTCCGGATTTCGCTCCGCAACACTCTGACGAAAATCGCCGATCTCGAATCGCGGATGAAACGCTTCGAGGCGTTCAAGTCCGAAAACCCCGACGTCGATTTCGACACGCTTCTGCCCGACGATCTCGGCGATGAAGATCTCGCCGAGGCGCTCGAGGTCGGCCGGCGCCAGAAGTTCAAGATGGCGCACTTGGATCTCACGCTGTGGCGCCAGCACATCGGCGAGGACCGGCGTCATGTCGAAGGCCTGCTTAAGCTCGCGGATCCCGTCACACCTGCTCGCGACGAGAAACTGGCCCAACTAAAGGAGAAAATCGCCGCCAAAGTGAAAAATCCGCCGATCGACAAGGACGGCCGAAAAAACAAAAAAGTCCTCGTCTTCACCGCGTACGCCGACACCGCCCGCTATCTCTTCGATCAGCTTCACGCGTGGGCGCGCAAGGATCTGAAGATTCATGCCTCGCTCGTGGTGGGCAGCGGCGAAAACGAATCCACGCTAACGGCTTCGCGCGACTTCACGGACATCCTCCTCGATTTCGCGCCGCGCGCCAAACATCGTGGCGATCTGCTGCCCGACGCCCGCGACACCGAGGTCGATTTATTGATCGCCTCCGACTGCATTTCGGAGGGCCAGAATCTCCAGGACTGCGACACTGTCATCAACTACGACATCCACTGGAACCCCGTCCGGATTATCCAGCGCTTCGGCCGTATCGACCGCATCGGCTCCCGCGCCCATGCGGTGCACCTGATCAATTTCTGGCCGACCGAGCATCTCGACCGCTACATCAACCTCAAGATTCGCGTCGAAGCCCGGATGGCGCTGGTCGATCTCGCGGCGACGCAGACCGACAACCCGCTCGACCAGGAGCAACTCGAGGACCTCGTATCGGCGGACCTCCGCCTGCGCGATCGCCAGCTCGAACGGCTGCGCAAGGAGGTGCTGGATCTGGAGGACTTCCAGGACACGGTCACGCTCGCCGATTTCTCGCTCGACGATTTCAGGCTCGATCTCCTCCGCTATCTCGAGGCCAACCGCAAAAAACTTCAGGACGCCCCAACCGGCCTTTATGCCGTGGTCCCGCCGCACCCGGAAATCCAGATGGCAAAACCGGGGGTCATTTTCTGCCTCCGGCACAAAGGCGCGCCGACCGCCGCGCAGACGGAGAAGGTCAACCCCCTCACGCCCTACTACCTGGTCTACATCCATGCCGATGGCCAGGTGCGGCTGACGTTCACGCAAGCCAAGACGACATTGAACCTCTTTCGCGAGCTGGCACTCGGAAAAAGCGAGCCCTACGTCGAGCTCTGCCGGCTCTTCGACCGGCAGACCGATCAGGGCAGCGAGATGCAAACCTACGACCGGCTGCTCGGCGCTGCGGTCGAAGCCATCGCCGGCACGTTCCAAAAGCGGCTCGCGACGGGCCTGCAGGCCAGCCGCTCATTCGTCCTGCCCGAGATGGCCGATCAGGTGCTGCCCACGTCTGAGTTCGAGCTGGTGACATGGCTCGTTGTCCTCGCGCCATGAGGCCGGTCGATGCTTCATCGCGGCATTGCACCTCTCCTGTCGGGATGACCCCGCTTGCAGTGCGGTCGGCTTACCAAGTCCAGCAGAAGCTGTCGGCCAAATTCAGAGGTAGTATGCCCACCGCTCGCCAGCTTACCGAAGCGTTCCGGCCGATCCTGCCGGTCTCATAATTCATGCCCGCCGCCGACGCCCCTCGTTCCGAAATAGCCGCAGCCCTCACGGCCTTTTCGTCCCGTCCATTACCAACAGCCGCGCGCGGATTCTTTTCCGCCCTCGGATATCGTAGCACGCGACAATTGGATTTCGCGTCGCTCGATACATTCTTCGCCACGTTCGATCCGAAACGCGAAAAAGTGATTGCTGCGGGAGCCGACACTCGCGACTGGCGGGCAGTCCCGACACTCATTCAACTTACCAACGACGACATCAAACACGCCTCGCGTGGAAATCTAGCCCCCGTTGCAGGCGAGTTCGAGGGCAAGCAGGTCTCGGCCTATTTGCTGCTCACGCTCCAACTCAACGCGCGTGCCGACGGCTACGCTCGTACGGAGCTTTCCCGCGCCGCCCGAGCCCTCAACAAGCTTTTCGACAAGATTCCTGTCCTCGTCCTTTTTCATCATGGCTCGTCCGTCTCGCTGGCACTCGTTGAGCGTCGACTCAACCGCCGCGATCGCACCCGCGATGTCATCACGCCACGCGTCACCTTGCTGAAGGACATCGACTGTGCCCAGCCGCACGCTGCGCATCTCCGCATTCTCGAAGATTTCTCCCTCGCCGCGCTCAACCGCGCTGAGACCCATGCCGGTCGACCAGTCATCAACACCTACGTTGACCTCGAGCGCGCGTGGCACCGCACTCTCACCACCCGCGAACTCAACAAGAGTTTCTACCGCGAACTTGCGGCGTGGTATCATTGGGCCTTCGAATCGATTCGACTCCCGATCGTCGCCGACCACCTCCGCGACCACGAACGAGCCGACGAGGAGAACCGCAAACAATTCGTCATCCGTCTGCTCTGCCGCACGCTCTTCTGCTGGTTCCTCAAAGAGCGACGTCTCATCCAATCGCGCCTCCTCGAACTCCACGACGCCGCCGGCCGCCCCATCGTTCTTTTCGAGTGCCCCCCCCGCCAGACCCGCGCCCAATTCGCCAAGGGTAATCACTACTATCGCGGCGTCCTACAGAACATTTTTTTCAACTGCCTCAACACGCCGATGGACGCGCGCCGCCACGCCGCCGCCCGCGCCCGCCAAGACCGCACCGTCCGCGACCCGGCGATTCAAAAGCTCGCCTATCGCGGCAAGAATTACCTTCCGTCCGACTTCGACTATACCGTCTTCGATCGCATTCCCTATCTCAACGGCGGCCTCTTTGATGCC
>JBKJRG010000406.1:0-10876 GCA_046594805.1 Opitutaceae bacterium
GCGATCGAGGAGCACCAGCAGGCGAAGCTGACAGCCGATGAATCGACAAATTTCGTGCAGGCATTGCTTGCACCGGCGGCACCGAACGCCGCCCTGCGCAGTGCATTTGGACGCTACCGCCGTGAAGGTCTCGCCGGCGCCTAATGCCCTACCGGTTTGAGCCGCTGACCAAGCAGCATGATCGCGCGGGCTTTCGTTCGGCGAGTCCCGCACTCAATATCTACCTGCAACAGCTCGCGCGCAAAGACACGGAGAGGCGCGTTGCCGCCAGCTTCGTGATGGTGGAGGAATCGATCCCGGCAACGATCGTTGGTTACTACACCCTTTCTGCGTTCACCGTTGAAGTGGAGGAATTGCCCGAGGAAATGCAGAAGAAGTTGCCACGGTATCCACGATTGCCGGCAACACTTCTTGGCCGCCTGGCCCGCGATGAACGGTTTCCCGGCACCGGCTCGTTGCTCCTGACGGATGCGTTGGCGCGAGCCCATCGACAGTCGGTTCAGGTTGCCTCGCTAGCGGTGGTCGCCGACGCCAAGGACGATTTCGCCCTGACCTTTTATCGAAAGTTCGGATTCGTGCCTTTGGGAAGTCATCCCAACCGCGTCTTCCTGGCGATGGGAACCATCGAGCAGTTGGTAAATCCCCCCGCATAGCCGGTTGGCGGGTCGGTTCGCCATGGGTCAGCCGCTTTCGGCGAGAGCCAGCAGGAGATCGCCCGGCGGCAATTCATCGTATTCGATCTTCGCTCCGATCGCGCGCCGCAGGAGATCGAGCACCTTGGCGTCGGCCCCCGCCCTCTGCGCGAGGCTCGCGGCGGAGGGCGCGTCGATCGAGTCCGGGATTCGCAGCGCGATGCCCGGTGGCAGGCGCGCGGGTACCGCCAGGAACGTGCCGGTGGCCGCGTCGAAATAGAGCTCGATCGCCCGGCGGAGCAGCGCCTCGGCGGTGGTGTCGTCCTTTAGAGTGCGGAACGCCCAGGCGACGGCGAGGTGGTCGGCAGCGGTGCCGGGGTGGCGCTGCCCGTGGATGTGTTCGAGCGCGAAGTTCGCGGCCTCGAGCCGGTCGCGCAATCGGTTGGCCAGGTCCTTTGCGACGGCCGAGAGCCGGGTTTCTCCTGCGCGCTGCAGCGCGACGATTAACAGGCCTTCCGCGCCGGTGGTCGCATCGCCTGCGGGCACGAAGCCCGGCCGCTTCGTCGGCTCGTTCTCCTCCCGCGTGCCGTCAAGGGCCGCGGCGAACGTGCCGTCGGGCCGGCGCAGCTCTCGCAACGCGAACTCGAGTGCACCGCGCGCGGCCGCGCGCAGTCCGTCGTCCTTTGCCACTTCGGCGGCTTCGCTCAGGGCCAGCGCGATTCGCGCCTGGTCGACCAGCGTTTTCTGGCGATAGGGCTCCCGCCATTCCTCGTCGATCGCGCGCCGATAGAATCCGCCGTCGTCCGGATCGCGCACCGCGCCGGAAGCGAGGGCGCGCGCCGCCTTGATCGCAGCCTCACGCGCGGAACCGCCGCGCGTCAGGAGAAAGCGGATCAACTCGGGCTCGGGCTCCTTCGGCGCCGAGCCGAAGCCGCCGTGACGGGCATCGGCCGCCCCGAGCCAGGCGGCGGTGGCGCGGTCGAGGCGGGATTTGAGATCGGCCGCCGACGTGGCACCCGGCGGCGACAGACCCATGCGCGACGCGGCTTCATCCGCCAGCGCCCGGGCCCGCGCGGGCTCCACCGTCCACGCATCGAGTGCGGCGCGCGCCGCCTTGAGGAAACCGGGCCGGCCCCATTCCTCGGAAGGCGGGAGGTAGTTGGAACCGTCGTAGGGCCGCAGATCGGGTGTCAGCCACAGGTGCACGGGCCAGCCGCGGAGCTGCTTCATGCTCTCGATGAAGTGTTGCGCCAGCGCGGCCACCGCGGGCTCCGTGTCCGCATCGACGAACACGCAGGTGAAATTTTGGTTGAGCCACGCGATGGTTCGCTCGCTCGTGAACGTCTGCTCAATCGTGGCACGCGTGAGTTCGCTCAACGGCGACCCGACGAACACATATACGCTGCGCCCCGATGCATGCGCGCGGGCCAGCGTCGCGTCACTCCACGGCTGCCAGCGGATCGCGCTGCCGGCCTGCGCGCGCACAAACGCAGATGACGCGTTCGCGAGCGGCGAGTTCTCCGCGGCCCAGCCCGCCGGAGCGGCGAGCGCGAGCAGCGCGAGGAGTCGCAGCGCGGGCGCGTTCATCGGCGCTCGAAGAGCAGGACCGGGCCCTGGTTGCCGGCGACGACGAGCCGCGGGGCGGAATTCGAAGGCACCACGGCGATCGAACGGATCTCGCCTGCCGCGATTAAGCCGGACTCGGCCGGCGCGAGTGCGACGAAGCCGCCGCGGCCATCGCCCTGGAGCAGCACACCGAGGCCGCCGTCGAAACGACCGGTTGCCGGTTCCGGTCCGAAATTGTTGCCCGCGCAAAATAGATCGAGCCGCCCATCGCCCGTGAAATCGCCCGCCACAATCGCGTTGACCGGCGCCAGTTGCGCGGCGCGCGGCAGCGGCGCGAACGCAAACGTGCCGTCGTCGCGCTGGAGGAACACGCCGCTCGCCAATTCGGTGGCGGCGAGCCGGCGCACCGCCGCGAGTTTGTCCGCCCCGAAGAGGTCGGGGACGGCTGCCTGCGCGAAAGCCTGATAGGTCGGGTATTTTCGGCCGAGCCAGGGGAACGCGTAGCCGAGTTTGCTGCGGCCGCGCACGGGGAGCAGCCGGCCGTTTTCATATTGCGCCTCGACGAGCTCGATGCGGCCGCTGCCGTCGAAGTCGCCGGCGAACAGCACCGTCGGCTCCGACGCGGTGGCGTGGTATTTCGTGTTCAGGCCGACGTTGCCCGCGACGAGATCCGGGCGGCCGTCGCCGTTCACGTCCGCGACGGCCAGCGCGCTCCACCAGCCGGTCGCCGCGGCGAGGCCGGTTTTCGCCGTGACGTCCTCGAATCGCCCGCCCGTGTTGCGGAACAGGCTCACCGGGCCCCATTCGCTCGCGACGACCAGGTCGGTGCGACCGTCGCGGTCGATGTCGGCCCACACGGCGGCAGTGACCATGCCAACGCGGCGCAGTCCGGGCGCCGCCTCGTCGGTGACGTCGACGAACCTGCCGCCCGCGTTGCGGTAGAGAAAGCTCCGCGGCGTCTCGGGATACTTGGCCGGCACCACGCGGCCGCCGACGAAGAGATCCGCACGGCCGTCGCCGTCGAAATCGGCTGCGGCCACGGCGCCCGTGCTCTCGCCATCGGGCGGCAGCGTGCCGGCCGGCGCGGCGCGGAAGTTGCCTTTGCCATCGTTCAGGAAAACGCGGTCGTGCAGCGCGGCGTCGTCCCGCGCGCTCTGGATGCCGCCCGCCGCGAGCACAAGGTCGGGCGCGCCATCGCCGTCGACGTCCAGCAGCGCGGCGCCGGCGTCGTCGGCGGCCGAGACGCCCCAGGGCTGCTGTGGCGCCGGCTTGAATGCACCGTCGGCCTGGCCAAGGAACAGCTCGCCCGCCTGGCCGGCGGTGCCGCTGACGAATACGTCCGTCACGCCGTCGCGGTTGACGTCGCCTGCGGCGAGCGCGGGGCCCTGGCCGTTCAAGCGGCGGGGCAGCAGCCGTTGCCGGATGAATTCATCGAAGGGGCGGAGTCGGTTGCCGTGCGCAAGCCCGCGCGCGCGCGCGACCTCGGTGAACAACGCGTCCGCCCGCGGCGGCGTGGCGAACGTCGCCGCGATGAGCTTGGGCTCTGCGGGCAACGCAGGTTCCGACACGGTGACCAGATGGTCGGCGGGCAATCGTTCGAGGACCTGCACCTGGCCGCGCGGCCAGCGAATCGTCAGGCGTCGGATCGCGTTGTCGGGGCCAAGCCCAAAATGGATCAGCGCCGGCTCGCTGGAGGCGATGCCGCGCTCGCTGAAGACCTGGCGGATCTGTTTGCCGCGGGCGGACTCGAGCGTGACCTCGGCGCCGATGCCATCGCGGTTCGGCGCGCGGCCAGCGAGCCGGACGATCGCGCGGTGGCCTGTCGTGGTGTGGTTGCGCACGATCGTTGGCGGCGCCTCGTAGTTCGCGTAGACGAGGTCGAGGTCGCCGTCGCCGTCGAGGTCGGCCAGCGCGCAGCCGAAGGCGACGGTTTTTTCGTCGAGGCCCCAGTCGGTCGAGACTTCGGAGAATTTCAGATCGCCGAGGTTGCGGTAGGCGAGCGTGGTTTCGCGGCGGGGCGCGGAGCTCTTCCATACGGCGGCGCGCGCGGCGAGCGTCGGGGCGACGTTCTGTTTGTCCACCAGGTCGGCATCGATGAAGTTGCGGATCATGCCGGCGGTGAGGAACGCGTCGAGGTGGCCGTCGTTGTCGAGATCACCCAGCCGTGCGGACCAGGTCCAGCCGGTCGCGGCGAGGCCGGTGAGGTGAGCGGCCTCGGCGAAGCGGTCGGTGCCGGTGTTCACATAGACCGCATTCCACATGTATTGCGGGATCAGCTCGGACACGCGCTCGATCTCCCAGAGGCCGCGGCCGATCTCCTCCATGCCGGTCATGAACTCGCGGTGGCGACGATCGCGCATGTCGGTGATGATGAAATCGAGCCGGCCGTCGTTGTTAATGTCGCCGGCGTCGGCGCCCATCGAGAAGTAGGTGACGTGCGGCAGCCGCTCGTCGACGACGTCGGCAAACGTGCCGTCGCCTTTGTTGAGATAGAGGCGGTCGGGCGTCTCGAAATCGTTGGCGACATACAGGTCGGGCCAGCCATCGTGATTGAAATCGAGCCAGATCGCGGTGTGACCCTGCGTGAGGCCCCAGATGCCGGCCTTGGCGGTGACATCAATGAAGTGTCCACGACCGTCGTTGCGAAACAGGAAATCTCGCCGGCCCTGCGGCGATTTGGAGAAATCGAGGATGTTGGTGACGAGGTAGCAGTCGAGGAACCCGTCGCGATCGTAGTCGGCGAACGTGGCGTGGACCGAGGCGTCCTTCACGTCGAGGCCGTAGTCCTTCGCGCGCTCGGTGAACGTGCCGTCGCCATTGTTCACGAAGAGCAGGTTCGGCGCGTCGTAGCGGCAAACGTAGAGGTCCATCGCGCCGTCCTGGTTGATATCGACCGCCGTGGCGCCGGTGTTGCTCGAGAAACCGTCCGCGATCGCGACGCCAGCCGGGAGGGCGACATCGTAGAACTGGAAATCCACCGTCTGGACGTAGAGCGCGCATGGGCCGTTCTTGGAGACGGCGTAGATATCGAGCAGGCCGTCGCGGTTGAAGTCCGCGACAGCCACGCCGGTCTCGACCGCGCCGAGTGTCAGCTCGCGGAAACGTTCGCCCCACATGCGCGGATCGTCGAAGCGATTCGTCACGGTGAGGCCTGCCTTGGCGGGATCGAGGCGCTCGAATCGCTTGCCACCCGCCCGCGGCGCCGAGCGCGGTCGCAGCGGCGTGGCGGTAAATTCGGCGGCGCCCGCGCACGCGGTCGCACCGGCCAGCACGACGGCGAGGAAGCGGCGCGGGAGCGCGGCGCGTTTCATTTCGATGCCGTGGCGGGCGCAGGCAGCAGGGCGTGTTCGAGGATGTAGTCGGCGATCTGGATGCCGGCCTTCTGGCCCGCGAGATTGGCCGACATCGTGTGGATGCCGGCGAAGACGCGGCTCATGCCGACCTCCTCGCACGCGGCTGAAAGCGACTTGAACGTACGCACGGCGCCGGGCAGGCCGTCGGACGTGGTGGTGAACTCGATCGTATCGGTCTTGAAATAGCGCTCGAGCAGCCGCGTGGCCGCGCCGGTGAATGTGCTGTGGCCCGAGGTGTAATCCGGATGCGCGGGCGCCGCCATGTTGGGAATGAAGTCGGGCTGCGGCTTCGCGAACGGATTCGATCGGGCGTCGAGCTCGCGGATGCCGGTCTCGGGCCGCCAGGTGCGGTAGTGATATTTCGTCTCCCAGCACGCGATGCCGGCGTCCGCGCATGCAAAATTGAGCAGTGCGAACAGCCGCGCGCATTCCGCGGTGCCGAGCTTCTGGCGACGGGCGAGATCCTGCGCGATCGAGTTCCAGTGGCCCGCCGGCGTGGCGGTGCCGAGGTCGTCGGCCCAGAACGGCGTCGACAGCGTCTGGTATTCCGTGCGCTCGGCGCCATCGCGGGCGCCGACCCGGGCGGCGTAGGCGAGCTCCTCGGCGTATTCGCGCGAATCGAGAGGCGGCGGGGGCGGCGCGCGGAACTGGTCGGGGCGCTGCATCACGAACGGCGTCGTCGTCGCGAGCTGTGGGGTGACCGGTGGGCGGAAGCCGGCGGGAGTTTCGCGCCACTTGCCGGCTTCCTGGCTGGAGAAGACGCCCTCCGCCGGCTTGTTCCACCCGCTCTTCGCCCGCAGCGCGAGCGCGGCTTCGGCGACTTTTTTCCCGAACGCGATGCCATCCGTCTTCGGCGGGCCGTCGGGAATCGCGGCGATGGCCCTTTCATAGGCGAGCTCGAAATTGCGCGGATTGGACGACTGGCCCCAGAGCGCGTGGAGGACGGTGTGCGCGGCACCGGCGATCGCGGCGTCGGTGTCAATGCCGGCGGGCGCGACGGCGTTGCCCTGCCACGGCTGGTGCTGGCGCGTGATGCCGTTCACGGCGTCAAAAATCGCGCCGTGAAACGTAGCGAGATGAAGCGACGCGATTGGCGGGGGATTGCGGCCGAGGCGAGTCGCGTTGAGCACCTGCTCGTTCCAGAAAAGCACGGCGTTGTCGGCGGCGCGGGCCGGGGCGAGGAAGGCGCTGGCGGCAACGATCGCCCGCAGGGCCAGTCGGGGAGGCAGATTCATCTGGAGTCGGGTGGCGGCGGGGTGCTGAGGTTCGGCCTCGGCGACGACGCCCGCGTCCGCCAGGTCGCGATCCGTGGGCCGTCCGGCCAGCGGCAGGAGATACGACCGGAAGGGATCAACCGCACATTGATGATCCGTGAGCCGTAGGAAAAGTCGGGCGGGAGGGTTGTGCAACAGTTCGATGCCGTACGTTACTATTGCCGCGGCGCGGGCTGGCAACCAAATGAGGCGCGACCAATAAGGGCCTCGAGTTGATTGCGCAGCAGAAGCTGTATTTCCTGCCCAAGCCGCTAAATGGATTCGGCGTCCAGCTCAGCGCGACCTTCACCGACAGCGTGGCGAATTATCCCGACCGACCGGGCGAGCAGCTGCCGACCCATGGTTTTTCCCATTATATGTTCAATGCGGCGCTGGACTACGCCCAAGGTAATTTCCGCGGGCGGGTGAGCTACCGATACCGGTCGGAATACCTGGAGGGGATCGACACGAACAAGTACATTCACGACTGGTTCGCCGCTCGCGAGCAGGTCGATGCTGAGGTGAGTTATCGGTTGCGCAAAGGGCTGCGGCTCGTGCTGAGTGCCGAAAACCTGACGTCCCGCCCCCAAGCCTCCTACCAGGGGACCCTTGGCTACATTGAAGACAACAGCAACTACGGCTGGCGCGCGACCTTCGGCGTGGATTACACCTTCTGAGCCGTGACCCGTAGCGGCAGGCGTCCCGGCCTGCCGTGAGCGAGTCGAACGGCCTGCCATGCGTGGCGGCGGCTTCCAGCCGCAGATCTCTGAAACTGCGGCAGGATGCCGCAGCCACGCCAAACCCGGCAGGCCATTCGACAGGCTCATGGAAAACAGGGACGCCTGCCGCTACACCAGCGAGACGCCCACAGCCACCGAATCTTGCCTTGGCGCCCGGGATGCGTGTTTCTCTTTGCTGATGTCCACCTCTGATCGCAAAGTGACTCGCCGCCATTTTATTTCGAATTCCGCCGCGATTGCCGCCGGCGCCGCGATCGCGGCGAAGATTTCCCCGCTCAGCCACGCCGCCAATGCTTCGGCCGCCACCGGGTTTGTCAGCAATTGGAGTCGCTGCCCCGATCGCGTCTGGCTCGGGCCCGAATTCTGGTCGAATCCGCTGCAGGACTGGAAAATCGCGGGCGGCCGGATCGAATGCACCAACGCCGCGGGGGATCGCAATGTGCACCTGCTGGTGCGCTCGGTCGGCGAGCAGACGGGCAATTTCGAACTGCGCGTCCGGATTGGCCGGGCCGACGGCGCCACGCTCGGTCAGGGCAAAGGCTCGGCTGGCTTTCGGTTCGGGATTCGCGGGACGCTGCCGGATTTCCGCAACACCCTGATCTATGGCAAGGGCATCGATGCCGGTTTCACCGCGGAAGGTGGCCTGTTCATTGGCGCGCTCTCGGAAGCGAAGGCGGGCACGGTCAAGCTCGACGCGGCCGAGGTGGAGTTGCGGCTGACGGGCAATGCTTCCGGTGAAAGCTGCCAGCTGAGGCTCGCGGTCGTCGATGCCGGCGGCGCCGAGCTTGGCGCGATGGAAAAAGCGCTGCCGCGTTCGCAGTGCACCGGCACGCTCGCGCTCGTGAATAATTTTGGCGCGGCCACCGTGGCCGGTGGCGGCGCGGTGGCGGCCAAGGCCGGAAAGGCAGCGGCGAAGAAAGCGAACGGCGCCGCCAATCCGGCAGGGCTCGGACGATTCTGGTTCGCCGACTGGCGCGTCGGGGGCTCCCAGGTGCAGGCGCACCCTGAACGGACGTTCGGGCCATTGCTCTTTTCGCAGTACACCCTCAGCGGCGGCATCATGAAAATGTCCGCGCAGCTCCCGCCCATCGGCGCGGGCGACAGCCAGACCGTGCGGCTGCAGGTCAAGGCCGGGACCGATTGGAAAGCGATCGGCGAAGCGCCGATCCATGCGGAGGCGCGCTGCGCGACGTTTCGAATCGCCGACTGGGATGCGACGAAGGATGTCCCTTACCGGCTAGCGTACACGTTGAAATTCCGCGACGGCCCGGCGCAGGAGCAATTCTGGGCCGGCACTGTCCGCCGCGATCCGGTGGACCAGCCCGTCGTGTCGGTCGCCGACATCTCGTGCAACATCCACGAGGCATTTCCGAACGGACCGATCGTCGAGCGGTTCGCGAAACTCAATCCCGACCTCCTCGCCTTCACCGGCGATCAATTCTACGAGAGCAGCGGTGGCTATGGCATCGTCCGCACGCCGTCGGACATCGCGATGGTCGACTACCTGCGCAAGTGGTACCTGCACGGCTGGACCTGGCGCGATCTGACGCGCGACCGGCCGAGCATTTCGCTGCCGGACGATCATGACGTGTACCAGGGCAATATTTGGGGGGAGGGCGGCAAAGCCCAGGGACCGACGCAGGAGTCGGGCGGTTACACGATGGCCGCGGACTGGGTCAACGTGGTCTACCGCACGCAAACCTCGCACCATCCGGATCCGTACGACCCCACGCCGGTGGCGCGCGGCACCCTCCAATATTACGGGCCGCTCACGTACGGACGCGTGAGTTTCGCCGTGCTCGCCGATCGCCAGTACAAATCCGGGCCCGAGGGCAGGGTCCCGCCGACCGGGGGCCGCGGCGACCATGAGACCAACCCCAATTTCGGTCCGAAGACGGCAGACGTCCCAGGTCTCAGCCTGCTCGGCGAGAAGCAGGAGGAATTCCTGGCAAAATGGGTCCGCGACTGGCGCGGCGCCGAGATGAAGGCGGTGATTTCGCAGACGCTGTTCACCGCGTTGCCCACGACGCACGGCGGACAGCGCGAGGTGTTGCGGGCTGACTACGACACGAATGGCTGGCCGCAGACGCCGCGTAATCGGGCGGTGCGCGAGATGCGGAAGGCGTTCGCGTTTCACATCGCGGGCGATCAGCACATCCCGAGTGTCGTGCGTTATGGTGTCGAGACCCACGGCGAGGGCCCGGTCGCATTTGCCGGACCGGCGGTGAACGTCGGCTACACGCGCTGGTTCGAGCCGGAGCGCGCCCCCTGGCTGCAACCCCGGCAACCCGGTCTCATCGGGGACTTCACCGACCACTTCGGCCATCCCATGACGGTGCTCGCCGTGAAAAACACGGCGCTGCAGCCGCGAAGGGACAACCTCCTGCAGTTCGTCGAGGACAAGGCGTCGGGCCTGGGTCTCGTGCGCTTCGACAAGCGCCGCCGGAAAATCATCGTCGAGTGCTGGCCCTACCAGGCGGACGTCATGCAAAAAGGCACGCAGATGCCGGGCTGGCCGCTGGAGTTCGACGTGACCGACAATTACGCGAAGAAACCCTTCGGGCATCTGCCGGAGTTGAAAATCAACGGGACGAATCAGCCGCTGATCGAAGTATTCGATGCCACCGGTGAGCTCGTGTATTCGTTGAGGCTCAACACCGCGAGTTTTCGTCCGCATGTTTTCACGGCGGGAAAACATCGGGTGCGCGTCTCGGATCCCGATACGGGTAAATCGAAGGAAGTGCGCGATCTCGAGCCAGGGGCGCAGCGCACGGTGAATGTGACGGTGTAGCGCCAGATGCCGAATTTAAAGTAGCGCAGGCGTCCCGCCTGCAGTGCGCCCAAGCGCACCCTCCTTTGGTCCGTCATCCTGAGCGAAGCGAAGGATCTCTGTCCTGATGCAGCAGGTGGTCGTCGCTTTACGACGCGATGCGACGCGACCGTGCGGCGAAAATCGGCGGGCAAGAAGGTCCGATGCAGCACGGCATCGCTCTTGGGGGCCAGGGCATGCCTTCCGGGCGGCTGGGGTCATACAGGTGAATGTGCGTGTCGATCGCCGGAATCACGTCGGCCGGGGATGACGGCGCGGAGGGCGACGCGGCGTGCGCCGCTCCGGCGGCAAAGGGGCGGGTGCCGGGGCGGTGGCTCGACGTCTGCGGTTTCCGGTTTCTCCACCTAATTCGTCTCGAAGGAACGTACTTCGCTCCGTTACGCTCCCCGGCCATGGATCCCAAGGATTACCGTTCATATCGCGATCTGCCGCCGATTGCGGGCATCGGCAGTTTTGACGACGCCATGAAAATCGGGCTGCCGATCGATGCGTCGGTCGCGCG
>JBKJRG010000409.1:0-10347 GCA_046594805.1 Opitutaceae bacterium
GGATGGCCTTGATCTCTTCGTCCAGCCAATGGAACCGGGTGCGGTCGGCCGCATAGGAGAGCCCAACCACTTTGCGTTTCTTGGGATCGTAAATGGTCGAGGCAGTGACGCTGGCCGCGGCGGCACCGTTGGCGTCGAGGGCATCATAAACATCGTCGGCGAACACGAGGTCGAGCTGGCGGCGCTCGACGACATCGTAGCGGTAAATCGCGCGGGTCTTGCGGCCCACGTCAGACCAGATGAACAATGTGCGGTTATCGCCATCGAACGCGATCGGTTCCCAGCCGGGCGAATCCATGTGGTGCTCGCCGAGCTTGGTCCATTGGCGGGTCTTGGGATCGCGGTGGAGCACCTGGCGGACCTGATCCTGGTCAACGACCGCGAGTCGAACTTCGCCGTCATGGTCGCGGACATAAAAGTCCACGTTGCCGGGGGCTTCGACCACCGTGGTCAGCTGGCCCGTCTGGAGGTTCATGGTGGCGACGTCGGACCAGTCGCGATAGGTGAGATTGGCCAGTACCAGGATATTCTTGGAGTCTCCCTCGATCCGCCCAAGGATGCTTCGAAAGCGGGTGTTAATCTCGTTATTGGTATCGGCCTTGGAGTAGCCCGAAGCCAGGACGCCGCTATTCTTCCCATCGCGGTCGACGGCATACAGGGCAAATGACTCGCGGCCCTCATCGTCGACCCGAAATAGGATGCGATCATTGCTGGCCCAGGAGGGCTGGGTGGCCTGCCTATCCTTGAAGTTGGTCAGCAGGTTTTTCGTGCCCTTCTCCAGATCGATGACGGCAAGATTCATCCGACGCTCAAAGGGGATAAGGCATGCGATGAACTTTCCATTCGGCGAAAACGTCAGCGAGGTAATGGCGGGCGCCTGGAAAAAGGTTTGCACCGGCAGCTCCGGAGCTGGGAGCGGGGCCACGGTCGGGGTGGCGCCGGACATCGGCAGCATGCCGGTCAAGAAGAGAAGCACTGATTTTAGTTTCATTGGGTGGGGTCCCATCCTCTCGATGGGGCCTGCTTGGATCTGACGAAGGTGAGGTCGATTATCGCCATTAAAAAAGCGTGCCTCCCGCCAAGGGTAGGCACGCTCGCTCGCCAACCGAAGGGCGATTAGAAATCCTTGCGGAGGCGAATGTAAAGCAAACGCCCCAAGGTCGCGGGACCCGAAATGTTCGGGCTAAAGCCAACGGTGTCGCGACCATGGGGCGCAGGCCGCTGATTGAAAAGATTCGATGCGCCGATCGTAATGTTGCTGCGCCAGAATCCGCCGTAGCGGAGCTGCGCCCCGACGATCGTCTGGGGATTTACTCCCCAGCCCGCGAGGGTATAGGCGTCGTTGTACCAGTGGTGGGTGTAGTCGGCATTTACCGAGGCCCCGATATCCTTGTAGTTCCAGCTGGTCGAAACCGAAGCCTTCCAGCGCGGATCAAAATAATAGCCCGCGTTGTCAAAGAAGCCGCGACCCAAGCCGTTGTCCGTGCCGCGCTTAATGATCTGAGTGGCATTGCCGGCAAACTGGAAATCGCCCACGCGGGTGTTGCGGAGCGCATAGCGGATGCCGTAATCGAGTCCGCGGTAGATCTGGTAGGCTTGCGGGTTGTTCGACGGGACGGCCTCGATGCGGAGAATCGGCCCGGGATTGCCCAAGGAGTTGTCCCGGACAATGGCGTTGGGGAACTGGGCGCGACCAGTGGCGGAAAGCAGGAAACCGCTCCCGGGAACAACAATGTACTGATTAATTCGGATGTCGAAGAAATCGACGCTGAGCGAGAGGTTGCGCACCTTGGGAAACTCGATCACTCCGCCGAAATATTTCACCACGCCAAGCTCGGGCAGGAGGTTTGGGTTGCCGCCCTGAATGATACGGAGCTGAGTCGCTGGATCCTGCGGCCGCAGCGGGTCCGTCAGGACCGTGCCACTGACCGCGGCCGTCTGCTTGGAATGCAGCAGCACCAGCACCGGCGCCTGAAAAGATTCCGAGTACGAACCGCGCAGCAGAACATTGGCGAATCGCGTGTCAGGCAGGCGAACTTTCACCCCCACCTTGGGCTTGGTGGTGTTGCCGAAATCACTGTAATGTTCCCGCCGGCCAGCCAGCTGGATTTCGGCGGAGCCCAGCGTCCGTGACTTCCAAAGCGGGGCGGTGAGTTCCACGTATTGGGAGGTCACGCTGCGCTTGCCCGCGACGGGGACGCCGCCGCTGCTGCCGAGATAAGCCGCAGTATCGGGATTGCTCTGCAGCTTCTCGTTGCGCGCCTCGAAGCCGGCCGCAACGCCCACGCTGCCGGTCGGCAGGTCGAAAAGCCGGCCCGAAACATTGGCATCGAAGCTCAGGGCCTCGGTGCGCGCCGTGGCGGGGGAGACGGTGGACAAGCCTTCAATCACCGCGGGTTCCGACGGCCCGAATGGATTGAAGGCGGTCGCCCGGGTGGTTCCGTTGAGAGCCGCCTGCAGCGTCGAAGCCCGAATCGCGTTGCGCGACACGGTGGCGACGTTGCTGAAGCCGGTGCCGACGGCCGCCTCCCAATCCCAGCGATCGAGAATCGAGCCCTTCACGCCCGCGAGGAAATTCGCAGAGGTGGACTCGGTGTCGAACTTGCGCACGGGAATGAACACGGCGCGAGACGAGAGGGAATTCAGCGCGATCCCAAATGGGTTGTACGGATTATTCACGGGCAAGGACAAGCCGTCGTTCAGGTAGGTGAAGGGGACGGGCGTGAAGGCGTAGTAGGTCGAGTTCTTCGCATAGATGACTTCCGCAAACACCTTGAGATGTTCGTTAATCTCGTGCTCGAAAGCGGTGAAGTTGCTCACGTAGTCGTAGGCGGGGTAGAGCTGGTACGTGTTCGCAAAATTGTAGCGGTTTTCGTTGCCGAGGAGGACCGCGCTCGGATTGGCCGGATTGGCGGGCGCCGGCACAAAGGAGGCGAGCGTCGGGGTGGCGGTCTGCTGCCCGCCGTTGACCACATACGTCCAGCTATTCACCGTCGCGGGCACATTCGGAAAGGGCACTCCGACTGTCGCCGCCTGCGCCCGGGTCAGGGTGAGGCTCGAGGGGAAGGGGATCGTTGAATTAAGGTTCGCACCCTTGTTCGGCCCGAAATTACTGT
This sequence comes from Opitutaceae bacterium, assembly GCA_046594805.1. Lineage (GTDB taxonomy): Bacteria > Verrucomicrobiota > Verrucomicrobiia > Opitutales > Opitutaceae > ER46. The sequence goes on from JBKJRG010000409.1 coordinate 3,117, forward strand.
AGTCGGTGGTCTTGACGCCGTAATCCCGCAGGAAATTCGAATTGGCAGTCTTGGCGTCGATCGCCGTGATGATCTTTGTCTTCCCGGTGCCTGAGCCCGCGACCAGGCTCACCTGCTTCACGCCCGTGTCGCCGCCGGAACCCTTCAGCGTTGTGCCATAATAGAGGCTCGTGGACAGACCGCTGAAATTCTTCTTCAGCTTGATGTTGATCACGCCGGTGATCGCGTCCGAACCGTAGAGGGCGGATGCGCCGTCCTTAAGAAACTCCACGCTCTCAATCGCCGCGGAAGGAAGGCTGTTGAAATCAAAAACCTGCCGGGTGCCGGCGTTGGGGCTGGAGAGCGCATACGGGACGGCGCGGCGGCCGTTCACCAAGGTAAGGAATCGCTGCGCACCCAAGCCACGGAGATTGGTCGTCGAAGCGCCACGCTGAAAGCTCGCGGTCTCAAAGATGGAATTGGCGTTGCCGGTATTAAACGGCAGACTCTGCATGAAATCGCCGATGTTGGTGTAGCCCTTGATTTCCATGTCCTGGACGGTGAACGATTCGACCGGCGCCGGCGTCTCGTAGTCTAGGCGCTTGATACGGGAGCCCGTGACCTCGAATTTCTCGAGTTTTTGGAGCTCTTCCGGTTTCTTGGTGGGATCCGACGCGTTGGTGGCGATCGGGCGGGGTTGCGCGAGGAGCGCACCCATCCCGAACGACGCGATCAGACCGTAACGCGCAGCCGCACTCGCGGCTGTCAGCAGCGGTTTGTTCATGGCAGTAGTGTTGTGTTGGAGGTGTCTCCAACCGGCAGAAGTGCCGGCTGGGTTGTGGTGACTCGTTATGACACAGGGGCCCCCGGCTGATTTGCAACGCCCGAATTGACGAGGTTAGGCCGGGTCGGAATTCTCCCGGTTCCGCCCGATGCACTTGCGGACGGGTCACTCCCGCGCATCCTGCGCTGCGAAATCATGAATCCCCTGCCACTTTTGAACCGGCTTGGGTGGATGCTCGCCGGGTTGGTGACGACCCTGGACGCGGCCGAGCCGACCCCCATTCCGTTGAACTCGTTTTTTGGGCTGCCGGGCGTGGCCGCGCCCCGGCTCTCACCCGACGGCACCAAAATTGCGTTTCTTTTCCCGCATGAAAGCCGGATGGCATTGGGCGTGTTCGACCGCGCGACGAAGGAATCCCGGATGATTTTGCGCGGCACCGATGAAAGCGTCGCGATGTTTTTCTGGAAGGGGAACGACCGGCTCGTATTCGGCGCCGACTTCCAGGGCAATGAATCGCTCTTCATCGCCTCCACTGATCTCACGGGTAAAAACGTGGTCCGGATCGTCGAGACGCAACCGGATGAATACCTCATCGGCAGCGCCGGTGCCATCCTGGATCCGCTGCCATTTGTTCCAGATCAAATCGCCGTCGCCGGCATCCTGCGGCCGGCCGAGCGCCGCCTCCAGGAATCTTCGCTGATGACGTTCCTGGTGAACGTGGACTTCGTGGTGGCGACGGTAAACGTCCGGAACCGCGGTGTTTCGCCCCACTATGTTTATCCCGGTTCGGAGCGCATCGCCCATCTGCAGGTTGACAATGCCGGCACCATGCGGCTGCGCGCCCGGATTGAACGCGGCCAAGAGTTGGTCTGGGGGCATCGCGAAGCGGACGACCAGTCGTGGCGCGAGATCGCCCGGCATCCTTTTCACGGCTATGCCGAGACTTGGGAGCCGCAACAGTTCGCGGCGGACAACGTCACGTTGTGGCTGATTTCACGGGAGGAACACGACCGGGGTGCGCTTTACGCGTACAACACACGCACCCGGGAGCGCGGCCCAGCCCTGTTCGTGCCGCCGGCCGGCGAAATCAACAACCTGATTACGACCTACGACCGGACCAGACTACTCGGCGTTTCCTATGAAACCGATCAACTCCAATTCCACTGGTTCGATCCGGCGCGCGCAGCGTTGCAGGCCAAGATGGAAAACACTTTTCGCGGGACGCAGGTGCAGCTGACCAGCACTTCGGCCGACGATCAGGTTGCCCTGGTCCGCGTCTCCTACGATCGCGAGCCCGGGGTTTACTTCGTGCTCGACCAGAAGGAAGGTTCGCTGGTGCAGTTCAAGCGCACGCGCGAAATCGACCCGGCCCGGCTGAGTCCGCGCCGCCCAATCCGCTACCAGGCGCGAGATGGGCTGGAAATCCACGGCTATCTCACGGTGCCCGCCGGCATGGAGGGAAAGCGCGTCCCATTGATCATGCACCCGCACGGCGGGCCGTTCGGCGTGCGTGATTCCTGGGGCTACGATGCCGATGCGCAGTTCCTGGCCAGCCGCGGTTATGCCGTCCTCCAGCCGAACTATCGCGGTTCAGGCGGCTATGGCCGTTCCTTCGTCGACAAGGGCCGCCACCAATGGGGCCGCGCGATGCAGGACGATCTGACCGACGGCGTGAAATGGGCCATCGAGCAGGGCATCGCGGATCCACAGCGCATCGCCATTTATGGGGCTAGTTATGGCGGCTATGCCACCCTCGCCGGGCTCGCGCTCACGCCCGAACTCTACCGGTGTGGGGTGAATTACGTGGGCGCGTCAGACTTGGAAATCACATTCAAGGAGCGCGGCTCCGACGCCTTCCGACAACCGGACGACTACAGTTACCAACACTCATGGGTCGGCCCGACGCCGGAGTATCGCGCAGCCACATCGCCCATAACCCTGGTCGAGCGGATTCGTGTGCCGACCCTTCATGGCTACGGCGAAAACGACCCGCGCGTGAAATTCGACCATTGGACGCGACTCGAGCCGCGGTTGAAGAGATACGGCAAACCCTACGAGTCGGTAATCGAACGTCGGCAGGGGCACGGCTTCCGCGACGAAAAGGCTTCGGTAGGATTCAACAGCCGGCTGGAGAAATTCCTCGCCAAGCATCTCGCGCCGGAAGGTAACGTGAAGCTCGGTCCCGAAAAGGTGATCGATATGCCGGCGAGAAAATAAGCAGGCGACGACCGCTTCTCCGCGACTCGGCGCCTGAGCACATTCGCACGGTTTTTTTTGGACAGGATGAACAGGATTCAATCCAGGATTTACAGGAGGGATTGTGCTACAGCGGGAGCGTCGGCGGCCGCTGGGCCTGGACACCCCGGAAGGTGGCGGGGACCTCTCCTGTGAATCCTGTCTTCCATCCTGTAAATCCTGTCAAAAAAAACACCCGCCCGCTACTCTGTGAACGAGGCAGGCGGGACGCCTGCGCTACTACTGCAGCCGCTTGACGGTGATCCAATCTCCACCATATTTGAGCCGCCAGTACCCGTTTTTCGAGTGAAAGATTTCCACCTCCGCGTTCTGCACCGGCGCGAGTTCGTTTGATTCGGTGCCGGCCTGGCGCCAGACTTGGCCGTTCTCGAGCGGAAAATAGGTGCCCCCCTGCCAGCCGCGAAATACGCCGGCGACCTTCGCGGTGAACTGCTCACGCGTGTCCTCCGACTGCTTCGTCTTCAACCGCTCCAGCGTGCGCGCAATCACGCCCGGCTCCTCCTTTTTCTTGTAGTCGGCCACCGCCGTCTCCGCGGCTTTTTTCTCCGCCTGCTGCACCTTGGCCTCGGCTTGCTGTTCTACTTGCTGGACCGCCTGCTGCACCTTCACTTCGGCTTGGCGCTCCACCTGGGCGACGGCCTGCTGGACCGCGATGGTGGCCTCCCCGCGCGTATACGCGCCCACCGCCGCGTCCAGCTCTGCCAGTTCCGCTGCGGTAAGCAAGGCGACGCCGAGCCGCTGCTTTTGCTCGTTCGTCAGCGTTTGCGTAAACGGACGCGGGTCGGTCGCCCCGTGGGCGGACAGGACGCAGGCAAATGCGACGAGCAAGGAGCGGACGCAGCGGGACATGCCGACAAAATAACGTTCGCCGAAGCCCGCGCGAGTGCGAAAAAAAACGCCCGCCCCGCTAAGCGGGCCGGGCGTGAAGAGCTAAACGTTCCGCGAGCTCAGAACTTCCGGCTGAGCGAAACGTAGACGAAGCGACCTTCCGAGCTGTAGAGGAAGCTCGGGTAGCCCGTCGCGTTCCCGGAGTTGCCGGAAGAGAACGGCGGATCCTTGTCGAACAGGTTGCGCGCACCGATTGCGACCTTGGTGTCGGAAAGCCAAGGAGCGAAACGGCTCGGGAAGTTGAACGCGAGCTGGGCGTCATAGATCCATGTCGAGCGGACGTAGAAAGTGTTGCCGGTGTTACCGTTAACATCAAAGAAGCCGTCGTTGTGGGTGGTGCCGAAGGCGGCCGTGAGTCCCTTGAAGCCCCACTCGACCTGCGCGCGGCCCTTCCAACGCAGGTATCCGTTGACGCCACCGGTACCTTCGCCGGTGTCCTGCTTTACCAGTTCAAGGAACTGGCCACCCACCGCGGTGCGCTGACGGTAGTGGCTGTATTGGCTCCACGTGGTGGAGAACTCGAACCGGCCCATATTGTCGGTCCGGGCGAGGTACGTGGCCGAATAGTCGAAGCCCGCAACCTTGGTCTGGCCAATGTTGAAGAACACGGAGTTCGCCACCCGAATCGTGCCATCGGATTGGAGAACCACGCTCTCACCCGGCAGCAGGCCGCCGGGGGCCGCCGCGCCACCAGGCGTGCGACCGAAGAAACGGTTGACGGTATCCTGATAGTTGCCCGTCACGGTGCCTCTGCGATCCGCTTCCCAGTAATCGACCCCGAGGGTCAGGCCCTTCAGGCGGTTGATTTGCGGCGACCAGACGATGCCGACATTCAGGTACTTGGTTTTTTCCGGAGCGAGCCGGCGATTGCCGGAGATGGTCACATCCTGCTCGGGCTCGCTCACACGCGTGACCGGGTTGACGATAGGCGTCAGGCCGGAGGTGGGAGTGGAATAAAGCTCGTACAGTGAAGGCTGGCGGAAGCCTTTCGACCAGCTGGCGCGGAAGGTGAGGGTCTCATCGATGGGCTGCCAGCGAATGCCAACCTTCGGAACGGTCGTCTTCTTCTTTTCCGTCATGAAATTCTCGTGACGGACCGCGGCCATGAGGCTCAGGTCATGGGCGCCAGGGACGTTCTTGAGGACCGGGATGTTCCACTCGGCGAACGCGCCCCAGACCTTGCGATGCCCCCGCGTGGTGGCGGTCGGGGAACTGCCGATGAGGTCGCCCGTGCCGGCAAAAGGATCCGGATATTGGTTCAATTGCTCATGGCGGAAATCCGCGCCAATGGCGAAGCCGACGGAACCGGCCGCGAGGTCGAGCAGGCTGCCCGTGGACATGACCGCATTGAGGGAGTTGAGCTTCGATTCGTTGAGATCCTTGGTGTTGATCTTGGCGGCGCCGACGATCGCGGCGTTGCTCGGAATCGAGACCTTGTAGTAGCCGAACGGATTGTACGGCGTAGTGGTGCCAAGGTAATCGGAACTACCCGGCCTGAAGAACGAGTCGTTGGCGTTAAGCAGCCGGTTGAAACGGCTCGACGACACCAGGGTGTTGCGGGACGTGTCGCGAATCGACGAATGGGTGAAGCCGGCGTCGAAGTTCCACTTCCCGGCGATATTCTCGCCCTTGACACCCGCGGTGATGAGCATCGCATCGGTCTGGTTGCGGAAGACACGATTGCCGAACTCGGCGAGACGCGCCCGCGTGCCACCCGTGATGTCGATGTTGAACGGGTTGAACGGATTGAAGGCGCCGGCGACTGCCGCGCGGGCCCGGCCGTCGGAGAGCGGAAGGGGGCTCGTCGTCCGGGCCGGAATCACCAGCTCGGTGCCCGAGCCGGAGAAACTGCCGGTGGCGGACGGCGCGAGCTGGTTCTCGGTGACCGCGTTCTGGTAGTTAACGTCGACGTACGCCCGGATGTTATCCGTGCCGAGAATCTTGCGGTCAGCATAAGCGAAGACGCCACGACTATCGCGGCGGGGATAGGACATCGAGAATTCGTTGAAGTTAAACGTCGACGAACGGCCCGAAGTGAAGCGGAACCCCGTAGCCGGCGTGGTGCCCGTGTTGGTAGAGGCGGCGGGAGCCGCGGCGAAGACGTTGGCCGAGGTGCCTGCGGGCAGGGAGCTCGCCGGAACGCCGGCGGCGAGGGCCGCGGCGCGGGTAATCTGCAGGTTCAGCGGGCTCGAGTTCGAGCTGAGGAACGGCGGAATTTCCGAATAGCTGCGGTCCTTGTTGAAGATCGCATTCCGCTTGTAGTAATTGAACCCAACCATCGCGCTCGCCTTGTCCGTCTGGGCGCCGGTGATGAGGGCCGCGGTGAACTCCGAGGAGTCCTTATTAGTGGTGTTCCCATATTTCAGCATGACCTGCGTGCCATCCATGCTCCGCTTCATCTTGATGTTGACGACACCGGCGACGGCGTCGGCACCGTAAATTGCGGAGGCGCCGTCTTTAAGAACTTCGATGCTGTCAACGGCTGCGAGCGGAATTGAGTTGAGATCGACGAAGGCGGTGGTCCCGCCGTTGCCAACCGGATAGCTCGCCACGCGACGGCCGTTAATCAGCACCAAGGTGGCTTCCGCGCCCAGGCCGCGGAGCGAAATCGACGTCGCCGCCGGAGTGAAGCCCGTGGCATTGTTCGAAATCGGGATCGCGCCGCCGTTGGATACTGTGATCCGCTGGAGCAGTTCCGATGTCGTGGTGAGACCCGACTGATCGATCACTTTTTGATCGATCCGGACGACCGGCGACATGCCGGCGGTAAACGCCGTCTCGCTGGTCGGGATGTACGAGCCGGTGACGACGAACTTGTCCAGTTTCTGGACGTCGTTCGGGGCCGGAGGTGCGCCGACCGCTTGGGCCAAGGCACTGGGGGAACTAAACACGGCTGCGCCGCTCAATAACGAGAGCACAGCTGCAAACTTCCGCATGCGGATGTTCATAGCTTTGTAGGAGGGTTGTGTGGTTTTGGTGGTCAGCCAAACCGGCTTACGCCGTTTTCGCTTGCGACGAACGAACCAACAATCGCGACACTCCTGCAAGATAATTGAGACGAACTGTGATTGAGTGGCATTAAGGGTTGTCCGGGCAGATTTTCCCGATGCGCACCCGCAGGACGAACCGGCGGGCCACGGCAGCCAATCCCGGCAGGCGACCGCGACCTCCCCCGAACACTGCACTGGCCAGCGCTTGCCTTTGCTCCACCGCTCGACTGGTTGGACCGGAGATGAAAGAACTCCAAGCCATCGTCCGCGCGCTTCTCGCCGCGGAGAGCGGGGAGGCCGTGCTGGCGACGCTGCTGACGGTCGAAGGATCGTC
>JBKJRG010000493.1:0-12910 GCA_046594805.1 Opitutaceae bacterium
CTTGGGACTGGAATAAAAAGCCTTCGGCCACCAGTGCGTGGCATCGTTCACCAAGGCATCCCACACCCGCGCTTGCGGAGCGTGCACTCTGATTTCCACCTTGGTTTCGATCGCACCGGTACCCCTAGGCGTGGGCTTTTTCGTCATGATCCGCAGCGTAACAGTTACCCGCGGCGTTGCATTTGATATTTTTGGCCATGTTTGCCGGCCGCTGCCGCTCCTTCGAGGCGTGGCCGGCTGCCGTCCGAGCGCCGCGATTTGCGACCTGTTCGCCTACCTGATGAAGCCGCAGTCGTTTACGCTGGGAGGCGGAGAGTCTATTCCCCCAAGTTTGCGCTTACCGCGCGACGGCGTGGCGACCCTTCGACAAAGCTTAGGGTAGGCAAGCGCCAGCTCCTCTACGGGCGGCCAAAATGCGGGTTGACATGCCGCTCGGCGACTCCACTTTCTCCCCTCCTTTTCGAGCATGAGCACCACCGAACAAAAGCAGCAGACTCCCACCCCGGCGGAAATTCCGTTCACGACCCCGGAGGTCATGCGGAGCTTCGTCACTGACACGGGCAAGATTCTGCCCCGCAAGTACACCGGGCTCTCCGCGAAGCACCAGCGTGCGGTCACCCGCACCCTGAAGCACTCGCGCAACATGCTGCTTGCGCAGTAACGCGACGGCTAACGTCCCTTTCCGCAGGCCGGAGCATGCTCCGGCCTTTTTTGTGCCATGACGAAACGCCCCGCGGCCCGCATTTATCGCGGCACTTCCAGCAACCTTGCGCGCCTCGCGGCACGGCTGCAGGCGGGCGAGCTGGTGGCGGTTCCAACGGAGACAGTCTATGGCCTGGCGGCCAATGCACTCAACCCGGCGGCGTGCCGGAAGATCTTTGCCGCGAAGGGCCGGCCCACCATGGATCCCTTGATCGTGCACATCCATTCGATCGCGCAACTGGGCGAATTGGCAGAGTCGAATGCCGCGGCGTTGACCCTGGCGCGCGCCTTCTGGCCGGGTCCCCTCACGCTGGTGCTGCCCAGAAAACCCTCCGTGCCGGACGTGGTGACAGCGGGCCGGCCCAACGTGGCGGTGCGCATGCCGTCGCATCCGCTTTTCCGGCGGCTGCTCAAGCTCGCGGGGGTCCCACTGGCAGCCCCGAGTGCAAATCCCTTCGGCTACCTCAGCCCAACAACTGCGGCGCATGTCCGCGCCAGCCTAGGCAAAAAAATCGCCCACATCCTCGACGGGGGACCTTCGCGCATCGGCGTGGAATCCACCATTGTCGACCTGCGGTATCCAAAAACCCCCCGGCTCCTCCGGCCGGGCGCGATTTCCCAGCGGCAACTCGAACGCGTGCTGCGCCGGCCCGTGCGTGGTCCGGAGGGTGGCGTCGCAACGGGCAGTGCCAAGGTCGCCCAGCTTGCCCCAGGAATGCTGGCGCGGCACTACAGCCCGCGCACCGCGCTGGTACTCCACGCCGGGGATATGCAGGTCACAAATGCGACGGATGCCTTTCTCTTCGTGCGCAAGCCCGCGGGGCGTGGGAGCCGCAATGTCTTCTGGCTCGACGCTCGCGGGAAACTGCCCGGCGCCGCGCGGCAGCTGTTCGCGACGCTCCGCCGCCTGGACGGGATGGGATTCAAGAAAATCCATGTCGAATTGGCGGCGGGCGGCGAACTTGCCGCCGCAATCAACGATCGTCTCCGCCGAGCGGCCGCGCGCTGAAGGCGGAAAGCCCCGGGGCGGGGCTTGAGCAGGCTACAACGGCGCTACCGCGGCACTCCAACGGAGCTACCGGGCATCGCAGGCCGGAGTGCTCCCACCGCTCTCCGAGCAACGCGGCGCGGGCGCCGCGTCCTCATTTTCCGGCTAGCCTGAAATCCCAGACTAACGCTGCTCCCGGCCGTCTTCATCCTTCGACATCACGACGTAGTAATCCTTGTAGGACTTGTCGTAATACTGGGCGTAATAGTAGCCCGAGACGGCGAGGTTGAGGCCGTTTAGGACCGCCCCGAAATTCGGCACATTGGCCTCGAGCAGCTTCTTCGCGCTGAACTGCGCCGCCTTCCGGCGGACCTTGTTGAAGAAGATCGTGAAGATGGAGCCGTCGACCAAGGGGAGAATAATCAACGCATCGCTCACGGCGGCGAGGGGGGGCGTATCGATGAAGACGCGGTCGTAGGTCTTGCGCAGATCGGACAGCATGATCTCGAAGGCCTTGCTGTTGAGGATTTGCGTCGGATTCTTCGCGCGACCGCCGGCGGGAATGATATCGAGGTTGGGCTGCACATTGCGGACAACCACGTCGCCGATTGCCCCCTTGCCGCTGCAGACGTCGATCACGCCCTTCAGGTTTTCCACCTTGAACAATTTATGGATGTTCGGCTTGCGCAGATCGCAGTCGACGATGACGACCTTCTCGCCGTGGGCGGCGAACGTGAGCGCGAGATTGGTCGTGGTGAACGATTTTCCCTCACCGGGAATCGTGCTCGTGATGAGAATGCATTTCGCGTTCTTGCTCTCGTCCTTCAGCCGCAAGCTGGAGTGCAGGGTGAGAAACGCCTCGGCCACCTGGCGATCCGCGTTGTTCACGACGATTTGCGCCTTCTCCGCGGGCTCCATGCGCTTGATCTGCGGAATGATTCCGATCAGCGGGAGACCCACCACGCCCTCGATGTCGAACGAGCTCTTCACCCGGTCGTCGATGAACGCGACGAAGAACGCGAACGCGAGCCCCAGGCCGAGGCCGCCGACGACGCCCAGACCGAGGTTGAGCGGAACGTTGGGCGAAATCGGCCGCGATTCCGGCGGCGGCATGGCGCGGTCAACGATGCGCGCATTTTGATTGGCGAAACTGCTCGTCATCGCGGTTTCCGTCTGCCGGGTGATGATCGTCTGGAGGAGCTGTTCCTGCGTGCGCAGTTCACGCTCCCGGGAATTGTAGTCGAGCGCCAGCCGGTCGAGGTCGAGCGATTCGTCGCTCCGCTTCGCCAGCTCTTTCCTGGCCAGCTCAAAATTACGGACGGCCGCCTGGTGCTCGGCCTCCACCTGAGCGCGAACTTCGTCCACTGCCTTCTTCAGCTCCCGCTCGGTGGCGGCGAGGGAATTGGTTTCCTTGACCATCGCGGGATGCGCGGCGCGGTACCGCTTCTCCAACTGGGCAATCGTAATTTTTTGGGCGGCGAGCTGCTGGGTGAGCTGGGTGATCAGCGGGTTGCTCGAAACAAAGGGCAGCTCGGTCAGGTCTGCACCGCTCGCCTGGCGCTCCTTCATCTGGTCCAGCCGGGTCTGCGCCAGCCGGAGCGCAAACTCCGCGCGAGTGGCCTCCGCGTTCACCGCTTTAAACGTCTCATTGACGATGTCCGTCTTCGCATTGAGCGAAGGCATGTTCTTCGTCTCCTTGTACGCCTGGAGGTCCTTCGCGAGTTTCTCCACCTGGCGCTGCTGCTCCTCGATCGTGAGCTTCAGGTCGCTCACCGCCTTGGACGAGGCCTCGGCCCGCAGCGACTTGTTGTGCTCAATGTAGGCTTCGGCAAAAAGATTCGCCACCTTGGCTGCGACCACCGGGTCGGGATGCTGATAGCCCACCAGGACGAACAGAGTGAGACGCTGCAAGGTCACCTTGCGATTCCGCATGAGAACTTCCGTGACAAACGAGACCTCAGCCGCCGTCTTCTCGTAAGGCGCCAGGAATTTCCGCAGATCTTCGCCGGTCAGCTGCTCGGCCACGCGCTGGATGATGAGTCCGCTTTCGATCACCTTGATCTGCGTGTTCAAATCCTCGGCCGACCGGATGTCGGTATCGACGATCTGCTTCACCTGCATGATGGCCGGGTCGCTCCGGAAAATCTGCACCGAGGCGTTGGCCTGGTAGATTTTCGTTTCGCTCAGCGTGTAAACCAGGGCGCTGGAAAAAACGACGAGGAAAACCACCACGATGTACCAGATCCGCTCGCGCAGAATCAGCAGGTAATCCTGGAAGGTGCGCTGGACGCCGCCCCCGCCGCCGCCCTCGTCGCCGTACCCCACGGCGGAATAGCCCGCGTAATTGCCCCCGTAATTATAACCGTAACCGGTGCCTTCCTGTTTCTCTTTCGGGCCTTGGTCCTTGGACATGTGCTGCACGATTAAAGGATGCGCTCCCCCACGTTGATGGTGTCGTTGGGCTGCAGCGCAACGTCATCGGTCCCGCTGCGGCCCTTGAGCATATCCGCGAGGTTGAAAATTTTCGTATCGGTCGTGCCGTCGGGCAGGACGCGGGTCAGGGTCACCTTTTTTTGGTCGGCCAGCCGGCTGAAACCATCGGCACCGGAAATCGCGCCGGACAACGTGAGTCCCTCCTCGGGCGGGAACGGCACATTGCCGGGCTTGTTCACCGAACCGAAGACCTTGACCACCCGCTCGGCATATTTGACCACGGACACGTTGACCTGCGGCTTCACCAGGTAATCGCGGTCATAAAGATCCCGCACGACCGTCTCCGTCTGCCGGACCGTCTTGCCCTTCAAATCCACCGAGCCAATCAACGGCAAAACCACCGTGAATTCCTGGGAAAGTCGCACTTCCCCGAGCTTGTTCAAATCCTCCTCGCCCAGGACGAGCACCCGAATCACGTCGCCTGGCTGAAGGAGATAATCGTCTTTGGCCGCAGAACCGCGTTCCCGGGGCTCACGTTTCGCGGGCTCCGTTTTGGCGGCTGGCACCGCGGGCGCTTCCCGGCCCACGACGGACAAAGGCAAGCCACTGGCCAATGACAGCACCAGCAAAGTGACACGGGACAGGCGGAGATACATGCAGACAAAAAAACGGAAGAAGACCATGACGATCCTCTCCCGTCCGAAATTGGTCAAGCTGTCTCGCTCGCCTTAGTAGCGGAAGTTCGCAGCGACGCTGAAGACGTTGTTCTTGAACTCGCTGCCGCGCAGATCGGAACTGTAATCGCGGTGCACGTAGGCGCCAATAATCTTGATGTTGGCGTTCACGATGTACGTGGTGCCGAGCGAGCCCTCAACGTAATCGTCGGTCCGGGAACCGTAGTCGATCGAGCGCCAGCTAAGGCCGGCATTGATGCTCCACTCCTCGGAAATCTTGGTGGTGATCATGCCGTTAAGCGTCAGGTTCTTCTGCTGCGCGCCTTGCGGGCTCGTGCCGAAATCGTTCGATGCGCCAAGTTGCAGGTTGGTCTTCGGCGAGATCTCGTAGGAAAGGCTGGCATCGATACCGAGCAGGCTCTCGTCCCCACCGCCACGGTTGGCCGGTCCATCAATCTCGCGGTTGGCCAGACCCACTGCCACGCGACCGGTCAACTTCGGGGTGAACTCACCCCGCGCGCCGACATTAAAGAAATGATCTTTGGAGTCGTTACCCAAGGTCGCGACATCGTGATCGCGGAACCGGTAGCCGAGGCTCAAGTCAACCTTGGGCGTCCACTTGTAGTAGAAGTCGATCGGCACGGTCAGATCGTCGGAATCGGTGAAATTCCTGGGGTGATAATTCTCGTGGGTGAAGGCGAGGCCCGCCGCCACGGAGGTCAGCTGGGAAATCTCCACTTCCGCGTTGGCGCCGGCGGAGAAGATATCGCGGCGGGTGAGGCCACGGATATCGACGGAATTCTGGTTCAGCTCATGGTAGCCGACGTTGAAACCGAGCTTTAGCTTGCCGTCATCGTAACGGGTGAAGAAGTCCCCGTTGAACAGATTCGTGTTGAGCGAGCTGTTGTCCGTGTAATTCGCGAATGCCAAGCTGAGGGTAAGCGCACCCTTCATCTGTGAGTCCTTGCCGAACGTCAGTTCCACGCCGGGATTGATATCGAAGATGATGTCGTCGATTTCCTCATTCACGCGGTTCGTCGCGCTGATCGGGAGCGCCGGATTCACGGGCAGCCCGCTGGTCAGGAAAATATTGTCGTCGACCCGGACGCCTAGCGTGCCAGTCAGGAAAAGCTCAGCCCCATCGCCAATCGCCATAAAGGGCGCGGCCTGGCTAACAGCTCCGAGTGAGAGTGCGACGAGCGCGGTACTAATGTAGTTCTTCATTGGCGTGCAGAGGATTCGATACGGGAGGCGTTAACTTTTGAAAAGCACCAATTATTGACAATTCAATGACGCAAAGTGGTGGAAGGCGGTTTCGTTCCGAGCCTGAATCGGTCCGGATTTCCCGAAAGATATAGTGACGCAGGAACGAATCACTATGAAAGCTGCAAGTGAGTTACAAGCGCAAGCGTTTTTTACCTGTTTAAGCGGCCGCCTGATCCTCGACTTTCGCCCCCGGAACTTACCAGAGTGATGCGCCAGTTGGCAGCACGATGGACTTCCCCTTCCATTCCCGCCCTCGCGTCGGCCCGAATCCAACCTTTCGAGACGCCGTCATGTCCCTCTTTCTGCGAGCGAGAGGTCCCGGCATGACGCTCCGTCGTCGAATCCGCTGGCCCTCGTTGTTTGGCTTCGGCGCGGTTGCCCTGTTGTCGTGTTACCTGTGCGTCACCGCCGCGGTTTTTGTTTTCGTTCGCCAGTATCGTGAGGTGCCCGGGGTGCGATTCGTGGATGTGGTCGTGCCGTCGCGCTGGTCCAGTTTCCGCGCCGCCCAGGGAGACCACCTCATCGGACTGGCCAGCCAGCTGGCGCAACGGGGCAAGGTGCGTGAGGCGCTGGCCCATGCGCGTTCAGGAATGGTGCTTTCGCCTTCCCATCGTTTCGGGCGGCTCCTGCTGAGCCGCTTGTTGGTGCTTGCCAACCGGCCTGATGCTGCGCGCGAGGTGCTGTTAGCGGGTCTCGTGTACCACGGAAGCGACGCCGCCTACCTGGGTCCGCTGGTCGCCCACCTGCTGCAACGCCAGGAGGACGCGGCCGTAATCGACCTTGCCCGGAAACTCTTGCCGACACTGCCGGCCCCGCTGCCGCAACACCGGGTCATTGCCTTGGCGGCCGCAACCGCCTGTTTTTTTCGCGGGCATTTCGACGCGGCAGAGGATTTTCTGCACGTCGTGCCCCAGCTCGCGGTCTCCGTCGAAGGCCGGCGGCTCCTGGCCAGGCTCGATTGGGAACGTGGTTTCCACGATTTGGCGCTCCTTCGTCTGCGCGCACTCGCGGACGAATTTCCGAACGATGTTGCACTCCGGGCCGAGGTCGTGGCCCGCCTCCGACAGGCCGGGTTGGCGGATGAGGCGCGCCGTCGCAGTCTGGCACTCCAGATTGCAGAGCCGTTGCTGGCCATGCCGCGACTGGCGCTGCTCCAGATTCACGCGGACGCCCCCAACCCTGCCGCGGTGGCGAAGGAAGCCGAGGACCTGCTGCGCGACTTCCGCGATGAACCCACCCTGATCGCGGTGGCTGAATTCGCCGCCCGTTCCGGAAACGTCCCGCTCGCCCAGCGCGTGCGGGAACGCGCCCAGACCCTCAGCCTCCCGCAGCAACCGCATGCTTTTCTTTTGATCGAGGCCCTGCTCGCTGCGGGCGATCACCGCGCCGCACTCGATGAAATCCGTGTCCTCCGCGAACACTCCGCCTCGGAAACCAGATTGCAGCCGCTCTTCGAGAGTCTTCAAGCGGTCGCCTATCTCGCATTAGGTGATCGTGAAACCTCGCGGGTCTTCCTGAAAACTTTTCTCCACCAGCCGTCACTCCGCGCCGAACACCTCGTTGTCCTGGCCAATCGGCTCGTCGCTTTGGGCGGCTCCGAGGCCGCACGGCAGGTCCTGCTTCGCGCGGTGGCGGTGGATCCCTCCAACCAGCCAGCACTGACGCGACTGGTCGAACTCGACCTCACCCTGAACCGGATCGACGAACTGCCGGCCCATTTGCAGCGCCTGACCACCATGCGAAAACCATCGCCTGATCTTCTCCGAGTGGCGCAGCACAAGCTCGGCAGCGACTTGTTCCTTTTCGCGGCGGAACGTCCCGCCACGCTCGATGCCCTGCGGGTCGCCCTCGCGGCCCGCGAAACGAAACCGGGACGCCATCCCGTCGAGGGACGCCCCGGAAACTAGCGCACCACGTTTCGAAGCTCCGCGAGCACCCGCTCGTTCTGGGACTCCGAACCGACGGTGATCCGGATCCATTCGGGGAGGCCATAGGACGCGACCGGTCGGACAATGACCCCCCGCCGCTGCAGGGCGTCAAACACCCGCGCGCCGTCCCCGACCTTTACCAGCATAAAATTCGCGACGCTGGGAACGAATTCCAGCCGCAGCGTGCGACAGCCCTGCTCGAGTTGCACCAAGCCGGCACGATTGTTGCGGACACAGTTGGCCGAGAAGTCGGAGTCATCCAGCGCACCCAGCGCGGCCGCCTGCGCAATCGCGTTCACGTTGAACGGCTGGCGGACGCGATTGAGCAACGCGCAGAGTTCAGCGGTCGCGTAGCCATACCCCACGCGCAGCGACGCGAGCCCGTAGATTTTCGAAAATGTCCGCAGGCAAATGATCTTCCGGCCTTCCCGGATGAGCGGGCGCAAATCAGGCGGCGGCACGACGTAGTCCGCGTACGCCTCATCGAATACCCCGACCACGTGTTCGGGCAGCGCCCGGGCAAATGCGAGGAGCTCCGCCTCGGGATTGGCCGTGCCCGTCGGATTATTCGGGCTGCAAACATACACCAGCTTCGTGCGCGGCGTCACCGCCGCCGCCATTCGCGCCAAATCGTGCCGCCACTCCCGCAGCGGAACCTCCACCGCCGTGGCGCCGAAGAGGAGCGTGACCAGCTTGTAGACCACGAAGGCCGGCGCGCCCATCACGACCTCGTCGCCTGGCGCGAGGAACACGTGGCCGAGCAGCTCGATGATTTCGTTGGAGCCGTTGCCGACGACAAATTGATCCGGGGCCAGCCCCCGCTGCGCCGCCAGCTTCTGCCGCAGCTCGTAGCAGCCGCCATCGGGATAAAGCTGCCCCTGCTCCAGCGCGCGCCGGGCTGCGGCCAGCGCGCGCGGCGACGGCCCGAACGGATTTTCGTTCGAGGCGAGCTTGATGATCCCCGCCGGGTCCAGCCCCAGTTCCCGCGCCACATACTCGATCGGCTTCCCCGGCTCATAGACCGGCTGCGTGAGCACCGATGGCCTGGCGAGCGACGCGAGTTTCATCCGATCACTCGAACACGATTCGTCACCCGCGCGGAAGCCCAATCCTGCGGCATCGGAGCGCTCCCGAAGCCAAGTCAGCGACCTGGCCTACCGCTCATCCGTCATGGTAGGCCAGCTCGCCGCGCTGGCTCCGGCAAAGGGACGCGGCGCGCGCCTAGCTCGCACCTTTGGGAGTCGAACCGGGCGCGCCGGCTTTTTTCCGGCTCGGCACCCGCACCCATTTCATCCCCGCCGCTTCCGCTGCGCGCATCCCGGGCTCCGCATCCTCGAAGACGAGGCAAAGATCCGGCCGCACGCCCATGCGTTTCGCCGCGAGCAGGAACATATCCGGCGCCGGCTTGCCGTGCTCCACGTCCTCCGGCGTGATCACCACGTCGTGTTTGAACAACGAGGCCAGCCCGGTCAGTTCCAGCATGCCGCGCACGACCTCCCTCGGGCCGCCCGAGGCGATCGACACCGGATGGGTCAGCGCCACCCGTCGCGCGATGGCGACCACCGGTTCAATCAACTTCGCGTCTTTCTGCATTTCCACGAAGACCGACTCCTTGTGGTCGAACACTGCGCGCACGTCGATCGTCAGCCCGTAGTGCTGGGCAATCAGCTCCGCCACCTGCCGCGTCGGCACGCCGCCGAGCGAATAGAACAGCTCTTCGTCCAGCGGGGCCTTCAGGCCCACCTGCCGCATGGCCGCATCCCATGCGCGGTAATGCAGCGGCATCGTGTCGACGAGCGTGCCATCCAGATCGAAAATGTACCCGGCGAATGCGCCGGCCGGAATCTCCAGTTTCATGCGATCCGATCACCGTCGCACCAGGCGCCCAACTTTCAACCTTCATTTGCCGCGCGCGGCCCCGCGCGAGCCCCCGAGTAAAAGCAGGAAGCCAGGAATCCAGGAAAAAACCGCCTGGCCCAGTGCCTTTCCTGGTTTCATGGCTTCCTGCTTAACCCGCCAGGCGGAATCCTGGACGAGCGGACCCTTGCGTGTCAGCAACAGGACGTCCGCCTGATTCCGGCCACGATGTCCTGGGAGGGACCGCCGCAGCACGCGGACACCGCTTCCGCGGCAGCGCCGGTTGCATCGGGTTCGACGCCGCACTGTTCCCGCGCGAGGCAATCGGTGTGCTTGCTCCCCAATCGGAGCACGACCTCGCCATCCGCCGGATCAACCGCGACCAAAGGAAACTGCGAGACAAGGGCGTTCTCATGCTCGACCTCCACGGGCAGATCCTCATCCGCGAAAAGCGGACGCGCGAGCGCGAGAATTTTAAGCATCGTGCCGGCGGTCAACCGATGCCCGTCGTCGCGGGACGAACCCGTCCACGTCTGGAGCACACAGGAACGAGTCGCGCGCGACTTCCCGCCACAGTCGATGAAATCCTTCCGCACGTGGCCGACCTCGGTGACGTGAAAATGCACCGGCACGACGCCGCCATCTGGCAGCGTGATGCGAATGGTGGCCGCGGCGGGAGCAGCTGCGAGCGACGCCTTGAATTTTTCCAGGTTCATGGTGGTTCCAGTTGGCTGCGTTTCTTGGTTTGAAATTCTACCGCTTCATTCCCGATTCACCGGCGAGTTTCGCCTGGTCGCCCACCGCGCGAACCGCCGCGCCATCGCGCAACTTCTCCTCGGGCAGCGCGCAAAACAGCTCGGCCCGCCGCGCGATCTGTTCGGCCACCTGTACAAATGCAGTGTACTTCTGCTCCTCCGTTCCCTCCACGCCCGCGGGATCCGGCGAGCTCCAGTGCGCCACCACCGGCGCCCCCCGCCAGATCGGGCAGGATTCCTTCGCGTGGTCGCAGACCGTGATGACGAAATCGAAATTCGTGTCGCGAAATTCATCCCACGACTTCGAGCGCGCCGGACTCGCATCGAGCTGGTATTTTTCCTTCAATACCCGCACCGCGAGCGGATTCACGCGACCGGTCGGCTTCGATCCCGCGCTGTGCACCTCGAAGCGGCCGCGACCCAGGTGACGGAGCAGGTATTCGCCCAGGACGGAACGCGCCGAATTGCCGGTGCATAGGATCAGGATTTTTCGCGGTGGTGCCATAAAGGGAGTCAACAGGCGCAGGGGGACGCGGCCGCGTGGCGTTCGTAGCCGATGACCTTGCCCATCCGATCGAACTCAAAGCGGCAGCAAGCCTGCAGCTTTTTCTTCAACAAGGCGCGCCCGCGGCGCACGCGGGACTTGATCGCCGTCTCCGACAATTTCAGCCGCCGGGCGACTTCGGCCAGCGGCAACCCGTCCAACTCCGCGAGCCGGAGCGGTTCGCGATAGCTCTCGGGCAATTCTTCCAGCAAACGCCGCAGGGACGGAAGGAATGCCTGGCGCAGCGCCGCGATCTCGTCCGCCGGTTCGGCCGCATGTCGGTCGGTCAGCTCCGCGCTCGGACGCACCCGGCGGTAATGATCCACCAGCGTCGTGCGCGCAATGCGGTACAGCCAGGCCTCGAGCCTCTGGCCGTCCCGCAGCGTCGCCCGTGAACGATAGACCTTGAGGAGCGTCTCCTGCGTCAGGTCGTCGCTGGTCGGCCGATCGCGTACGCGCCGCCGGATGAACCCGCGCAGCTTTTCCGAAAAGCCCGCCACCGCGGAATCGAACTCGCTGGCGCTCATGTCCGCGCCTTCGAATAGCCGGCCACCCAGACCGGCCCGCCGGCAGACTGATGCGACCACGAAAGAACGCAGAGCAGCGCATCTGCGCCCTTCACCTCGGCGCCGATTGCACCGACCACCGCGCCGCCGGCGTCCCGCGCCACCCGAAAGTGAGCGAGGTGCGGGGCAAAATCCTCGCACGGCAGTTCAGCGGCACGCAGGAGCCCGGCGATGCCTGGCTCATCCGCGGCAGTGGCAATCGTGATGGAATAGTCGGGCGACAATGGCGGGGAGGAGCCGGGAGCACCCGCTCGTCCGGGCTCGATCGAGCCTTCCGCGCAGGGCCGGGGCAGGTTTATCCTCCGATCGAAAAGCTTGGGTGCGTCAATCATCCCTGTTGGTCAATCCCGGCAGACGCGCCAGCCCGCGCTCGGACGCAGGTTTTTTCCTTTCATGCAAAACACGTTGTCTTTGGGCCGGGGCTGCCTTGCGCTCGGCCGGGCTCACCTGCGTTCCCCTGCTCCCATGAAAAAATTCGTCGTTGAATTCATCGGTACGTTCTTCCTCGTCCTCGCCATCGGCTGCGCCGTCATTCCGCCCGGCGCCGGGCCGTTCGCCCCCATCGCCATCGGGCTGACTCTCATGGTGATGGTTTACGCCGGAGCCCATATTTCCGGAGCCCATTACAACCCGGCCGTAACCCTTGCCATCTGGATTCGCGGAAAATGCCCCACCCGCGACCTGCTGCCGTACTGGCTCGCGCAACTGGCGGCGGCAGCCACCGCCGCGTGGGTCATCCATTTCTTCAAGCAGCCGGGCGCGGTGGCACCTTTCGCCATCGGCTTCAAGGCGGCGATGCTCGCCGAATTCCTGTTCACCTTCGGGCTCGCCTGGGTGGTGCTTAACACCGGTACATCCAAGGGCACCGCGGGCAATTCTTTCTATGGGCTCGCGATCGGCATGACCGTGACCGCGGGCGCGTACGCCGTCGGAGGAATCTCCGGCGCCGTTTTCAATCCCGCCGTGGCCGTCGGCATCACCGTGATGGGCCTGCAAACCTGGGCCAACCTCTGGATTTTCCTGGTGGCGGACCTCGCCGGCGCCGCGGGGGCGGCGTTTGCCTTCAAGCTGCTGAGCCCCGAGGAATAATCCGGCCCGGCGTTTCCCGCCGGACCCGGTTTTGGGTGCAGCGCGTTGAGTCTGGCCCGCCTTTCGGCGAGTCAACGCGCGGGACCGCGAATCGAAACCTGCGCCTTA